>DATNEC010000162.1:0-6623 GCA_035606815.1 Pirellulales bacterium | reverse complement strand
TTATCATCGCGGTATGGACGAAAATCCCTATCAGGCGCCGAGTTCGTCCAGCGCGTCCGCCGCCCGAGCGAAATCGGCAAGCTGGGAGCCGCTAATATGGGCGATCATCGGGTTTGGGATTGGAACGCTAGCCGTCGCGCCGTTCATCCTCAGCAACGATATGCGAGTCCAGATTCAAGGGGGCGCAATCTACGGCGGCCCGCTTGGCGCGCTGTTCGGATTGGCGCATGGTATTCATCGACGACGACAAGAGAAATGAGAGGTCGACAACCCGCATTTGCCATACGGTAAGTCGCGAGTTCGCTGCAAAGTCGCAGGCAACTCCATGCACCGTGGCGACGCGCCCTGGAGTGTTGTGCGGCGATTATCTTCCGGCCGCTACTTCGAATTGAAGAAATCGTCGGCCAATTGAAACGCTTTACGAATTTCCGCGAGGCGGAATAACAGTGAGCGGTCGGCCGAGGGATGCAGTTCAAGCAAAAGCTCTCCGCCGCGTTCGCGGATTTCACCCCACGGACCGCCTTCGGCGAAATATAACTGAACTCCCATGGCTCCTCGTTCGGGCGATGAGCCTGAGATCGTCGTTTCGATTTCTTGTACGCCGGCTTGTGCAGCCGCGCCTTCAGTTATAGGCGTCGCCAGGGGCCGAGTTTCCGGCGCGTCCATGCGAATGCCAAGCCGTTCCGATACAAGTTTCCACCGGCCTAAGACGTGTTGCATGACCTCCTCTTGATCGGCCTGGGGATGTTCAGACGCATAACTTGCACCCCAGCTAGTAGTGCAGCTGTCCTCGGGCGCCGCGGACAACGCGTCATAGAAATGTCTCTCTCGTTGATGCACGACCGCAAAAAGGAGATTGAAGTAATGAAGCACCGTGTCAAGCTGGTCGAGCGTTTGACCGTACATTTTTGGGCGTTGGTAGACGGAGCGAATGGCGTCTTCCAACCAGCCTGCGAAATCGGGTGCGGAGAGCATGATCGACTCCTGCCATTGATGCGAGAACTTCTGGGAACGTCGACCTACTTCTCCTAGGCAAGACGTCCGCGTCGCCGGCAACCAAGGAGGTTTTTGATCGGGCGTTCGTGGCGCCTCTATTCTATTCAATCGCGTCGGCGGCGACTGTAGGAAGGACGATCATTTCGCCGCGAACGACCAGCATGTCGCCTGTCGGCTCCGCGCGCCGGATCGCGGAGCAAAGTTTCGGCATTCCGATTGCCGCATTTAAGACCAGGAGGCTGACGCCTCCCGCTCGCCTGGATCGGGCGACATGCTACACTTGTGCATCGATCTCGCTCACCCTCGCCCAGCCGCATGAAGCCCCTTCGCATCAAACACCCGCGACGAAGCTTCTCGGCGGCGCGCGACGAAAACGGAATTCCCCACGTCCGGGCGAAGTCCTGGCCTGCGGCCTTGTACGGCTTGGGCTACATGCACGCCCTCGACCGGCCCACGCAATTGCTGTTTTCGCGGGCCGTGGCGCGCGGCCGCTCGGCCGAACTGATCGCCGACAAACCGGAACTGTTGGAAACCGACCGCTTCTTTCGCAAGGTCGGACTGTATCGCAACCTGGAACGCGAAGTCGGGGCGCTCGACGATCGGAACTTCGGCTACCTGACTGCCTACTGCGAAGGCATCAACGACGGCATGAAGCAGTCGGGCCGCTCGCTGCCGATGTGGGCCACCGGCTTTCAGCCGTATCCCTGGAACCAGCAGTCGGTGATGCTGATCGGCAACCTGCTGAATTTCGGCGGTCTGGCCGTCGGCCAGCAGCAGAACGAACGGCTGCTGCTGGAGCTGATTCAGGCCGGCGTGGGGCGCGACAAGCTGGTCGAGCTGTTCGAGCCCCTGCTCGAAGACGCCGACTTCATCGAGCTGCAGAAGATCAAGATCTCCAGCCGGCTCTCGGACGAAGCGCTCGAACTGATCGCCGATCTGCCGCGGCTTGCGGGTAGCAACGCCTGGGCCGTGGCCCCCGGCCGCAGCGCCAGCGGCCACGCCCTGCTGGCCTCCGATCCGCACCTGGAGGTCAATCGCCTCCCGTCGATCTGGTACGAAGCGGCGCTGCAGTGGGACGACCATTACGTGATGGGCGCCACGCTGCCGGGCTGCCCGCTGTTCGCCGTGGCGCGGACGCCGCAACTGGCTTGGGGCGTGACGTATCTGAAAGGCGACACGAGCGATTACTTCGTCGAAGACTGCCGCCGCGGCCCGCTCGGCTGGCAGTACCGCCGCGGCGGCGAGTGGCTCGACTTCCAGGTGCATGAAGAAGTCATCGCCCGCAAAGGCCAGACGGCCGAAACGCAGTTGGTCTACTACAACCGGCTGGGCACGCTCGATGGCGACCCCGACAAAAGCGGGCCGGGCCATTATCTGCTTTCGGCCTGGACCGGCCAGGCGGCCGGCTCGGGCGGTTCGGTGGCCACGTGGCTCAATCTGACGACTTGCACGAGCACGCAAGAGGCGATGGACCTGGTCCGCGAATGCCCGCAACCGACTTTGTGTTGGCTGTTCGCCGACGCCGAGGGGCACATCGGCCGGCAAGCCAACGGTTGTTTTCCTCAGCGGGCGCCGGGTTACAGCGGCATGTTGCCGATTCCGGCCTGGGACGCGGCGAACCACTGGCGCGGTTGGACGCCGACCACGCTGCTGCCGCGAGTCTACGACCCGCCCGAGGGCTTCGTGGCCAGCGCCAACGAGAACATCAATCCGCCGGGCGGCCCGCAGTTCGTCACTCAGCCTGTGCCCGACTATCGCCGCCGCCGCATCGACGAGCGATTGGCGGCGCTCGACCGGGCCACGGTCGAAGACATGCAAGCCTTGCAATACGACGTGGTCAGCATGCAGGCCCGCGACCTGCTCGAAATCTTTCTGCCGCACCTGCCCGACGGGCCGATCAAGGACCGCCTGGCGGCTTGGAACTGCGGCTACGAACCCGAGAGCCTGGAGGCCACGCTGTTCTCGCGGCTGTATCGCAACGTGCTGTTGGAAATCTTCGGCCAAGAGCCGGGCAAGCAAGGGGGCTTCGGTTGGCGGCGAATGCTGTATCTTTGCTCGCGGGCAGGCTTTTCGATGATGATCGTGACCTGCATCGATCGGTTGTTGAAGAAAGAGCATTCGCTGTGGTGGCAAGAGCGCGGCAAGGGCGCCATGATTCGCACGGCGGCCGAGAAGCTCGCCGGAGAGCAAGATCAGCCCTGGTCGACGACCAATGCCTTCAAGTTCACCAACCGCTTCTTCGAGAGCCAGTTCGTCGGCCGCGCGCTGGGGATTCAAACCAGCGAACTGCCCATGCGCGGCTGCCATGCCACCCCGTTTCAAGGCCACTTGCTACGGGCCGCCAAGCGCGAAACGACCTTCGCGCCTTCGTACCATTTCGTCGCTGATCTGGGGACCAACGAGGCCTGGACCAACATGCCCGGCGGGCCGAGCGAAAGCTGGTTTTCGCGCTGGTACAAGAGCGACATCCCCCGCTGGCTGGGCGGAGAATACAAGCGCCTGGCGCCCGAACCAGACGAGGAATAGCGGTGGTATAATTGATGAAGAGCTAAGGAATCTTCATGGACGCCGCGCGATTGCAATTCGCCAAACGCTCGATGCTCCGCCACGATCTCAAGCGCCGCGGCATCCGCGACCGGCGCGTGCTGGCGGCCATCGAGCGCGTGCCGCGCGAGCGGTTCGTGCCCGCCGAATTGGAAGACGAGGCGTATGCCGACCGCGCCTTGGCGATCGACTGCGGGCAGACGATCAGCCAGCCCTACATCGTGGCCTTGATGACCGACGCGCTGGCGCTCTCGGGAAACGAAAAAGTGTTGGAGATCGGCACCGGCAGCGGTTATCAAACGGCCGTGCTGGCGGAGTTGGCCGCGCGTGTCGTGTCGATCGAGCGGCACGCGGAGCTTTCCGAGCAAGCGGAGCGGCGTTTGACGGCGCTCGGGTATCGCAATTTGGAGTGCGTGGTCGGCGACGGCACGCTCGGCTGGCCGAAGGAGGCACCTTACGACAGGATCCTCGTCACCGCGGCGGCGCCGAGTTGCCCGCCAGCGCTGGTCGAGCAACTCGCCGAAGGGGGTGTGCTGGTGATCCCAATCGGCGGCGAGGAAGAGCAAGAACTCGAGCGGTGGGTCAAACAATCGGGCGCCTTGACCCGCACGCGGTTGGCGTCTTGCCGTTTCGTGCCATTGATCGGCGAACCGGCGCGGCCCGCCGAGGGCGCGTAGGGGAGGTCAAGAACCTTGCCGAGGCAACAAGAAATTTCGTCCGGTGGGGGTGTCGCCACGGTGCGTTCTAGTGGGCAGGGTCCGCCCTACGGGACTTCGCCGTTCGACTGTCGTTTGAGCCATTGAAGGCCGCCGACCGCCTGGATGGTCATGCAGAGTGCCTGCGAGTAAACCACGATTTTCTGAGCGGTCGCCCGCCACGAGAGAGAGGAGGCGGACCTCCAGTGCGGGCCGTCGACTTGCCGCAACAGCACAAAGGCGCCCAGCAGCAAGCAAAACGCCAGCAGGCTCCAGCCGTAGCGGCGGGGATAGTCCGATGCGAGCAACAACGCGGTCGCGTAAAACAGCCCCATGATTCCCCAGGCAATGAACCCGACCGTCTCGTAGAAATGGTGTTCGTCGCGGTAGGAATCGACGGGCGCCAAGCCGATGCGGATATAGCACCAGCCCGCCGTTAGGCCGCAGACGGCCGCAAGCGTGGCGAAGCCTCTTGCACGGGACCGGCGAAAGAGATGGGGCAACTGCCAGGCGTAAAGCGTCGTGGCCGCGCCTGCGAAACAAAGCGCCAGCGTAAAGACGATGTTGACCGGATGGTTGTCGCCGTCGTCGTAGCGATATTCCCGTCCCAAATCGCTCAGGTAGTTGAGCGTCCATGAATAGCAAGTCAACGCCTTGTCGCTCTTCGCGCCACCCTGGTACAGCCACATCGCCAGGTGGATCAGAAACAAAAACATAGCGCCGACCAACAACGATAACCAAATCGCCCTTTCGGGATGATAGCCGCCCCGCTGCACTCGCCCTTTGGTCGCATGTTGAATCGCCAAGAACATGGCGATCGCCATCAGTGGAACGCCGCTCCATTTCTCCATCAGCGAGTACGGCAAGTCCCTTGTGTCCCAGCGAATCGATAGCTGATTGTGAGCTAATCGCGTCAAATCGATCCTTTCGCCTGCTTTGAGAGTTCGGGCACGGCGTTCCTTGCCGGGGCCGTGGTATTCGAGATCCGTCCCGGGGCGATCGGCGGTCACTTCGAAATCCGATGGCTTGCATGCGGGCTGCGCCGAAAAGCGGTACTCGACGGTGAGCAGTTCCTCTTCGGAATCGGCGCCCGATCTTCGCGAGCAAATGAACTTCGAGACTTGGGGATACCAAGTTCCGTTGCCGAATTGCTTCCACCCGCGGTTCTCGAGCGAGCAGTTGAGCGTCGTACCAAGCGTCCAGGTCCACGTTCTTCGCACGAGAGCGTAATTGTGTTGGACGCTCAGCCTCAATTCGTTCCCCTGGGCATCGCGAAGTTCGGTCCGCTCGGCGTCTTGCGACACGAGATGCAACGTTCCTTGGACGAGGGCCGCCGCCAGATCGAATGGTTTCCGATCCGGAGGAACGCCTAGCGCCCAGGAGGCCGTGCTGGCGTCGACGGAAAGCCCCAGCACGTCGGCGAGCGGGTCGGCATACGGCTCGACTCTTTCGCGGACCGTTTCAAGGTCGTGATTTGCCGGATAGATCTGGAAGAATCGCGAGCCGCCCGCCTGACGCTGACTCAGAATCCCCGCACGGCCATCAAAAATGCGAGTTTCGGCCGATGCACTGAAATCCGAAAAATCGCCGCCCGCAATCGCGTGCATCCGCCAAGCTCGGCCAAGACGAAAAATCTCCAGTCCCAACTCGAATGTCTTTCCAAGCCGCAGTCGGTCGAACGATGGGTCGGGAGCTTTACATCTGCGGGTCGAAACACAGCGATAATGATACTGGTCGCTTTTGGCGAACGCGCCGTAATGCTCGCTCCACGACTGCAAGATTCGCGAAATTTCATCGCCCGCGAAGAGCCGTTGCGGCCACAACGCGGCGCCTAGAAAGACAAGGAGCAAACAGATTGGCTTGGGCATGACGGCTGCGGGCTCGCCGCCTCTCAGCGGCCGCTTTGGCTTTCGCGCTCACCATTCATCGATCAGATTCAAGACGTTCATTATGGCCGGTGCATCGGCCCCTGTCAGCCCAAGGGCCACGTCTGTTTGGCAAGGCGTCGAGGCCTCGACCGATCAAGTCGGCAACGCATAGCCCGCGCGTCGCGACCGGTTCAGCAGCGCGTCGACCTCGGCGTCGCCGATGAATTTCTCCTGCTCGGGGTTCCAGGTCAGCTTGCGGCCCAGCCGCATCGAAATATTAGCCAGGTGACAAACGCTTGCCGAGCGGTGTTGGCTCTCGACGTCGGCGATCGGCCTGGCGCCGGCGCGAATGCAGTCGAGAAAGTGGACTAGGTGAACATAGGTATCCGGCCCCCAATGGCCACTGGCCGGGCCGAGCCGAATCTCATCGGGCGACAGAGGACGGCGAGCCAGTTCTTCGACCGGCGCGCCGCTGAGCCGGCCGCGATTGACGAAGATCCGGCCGTGCTCTCCCTGAAAG
>DATNEC010000224.1:0-3607 GCA_035606815.1 Pirellulales bacterium | reverse complement strand
CGGGAGTTTGCTGGGACTGCCGGTAAGCGCCGGTGGGCGCCCTTACGCCGGACGTGTCGCTTCGACCGTGTTGATGTGTTGCAAATCGCAAATCACCATCCGGTCTGTCTCGGTGTCTGGATACATGATGGCCAGCCGTGTCCGGCCGAGAGCGGCGTTTTCAGGGTGGCGAATCTGATGCACTTCGCCGTTCGACATGCGCAACCGATCCCAAGCTGCCCGATTGGCTACGGACGCGGGCCTCGACCATCGGTATCTACACATCTCAGAATTGTTGGAAAAAGTGCTCTGAGGCTCTGAGGGAATTTATTCCGCCTGTTGGCCAGTTCCCGGATAGGCTCTAAGTCTTAAGGGCTTCGCGGACGGTTTGCTTGGCCAATTTGAAGGCATTGGCGAGCGTTTGCGCCCGCGCCTCCATCTGCTCTTGAGTCAAGCTTCGGGGGCCTGAATTGACGGGTAAACCCGCGATCGCCTCGGTCAGGGGCAGCAAATCAAGGAACTCGCGGTAGCGCTTCTTGAGAGCATCGTCGTCGGTCGACATATTCGAATAACTCCTTCCCCACCCGGCGGCTGGGAAGTTTTCGAGCCTGTCGCTCCAGCCGCTCATCAACGCTTGAACCTAGCCAGGGTCGATCGGCGAGGCAAGCGCAAAACACCGCCTCCGCCGGCATGGGAAGGCCGCCAAGTCCCTGGCGCCCAACGGGAGGCGGCTGGCAGGACAATTCGTGCCGCCTCTCGCCGAGCGAGGTTGAACCATGCCCTGAGACTCCAGGATCATCCGGGACAAGATATTTGGACCAGGGATCCACCCCGTGGGGCGATGGTCGATCGCGCTTGCGGCGCAAGGCCGGGGGTCTGACGTAGCCGCTGCCGGTTTGATACCATGCCGCGTGTGGCTTTGCGAGCCGCGTAAGCGAAGGATCGCCCGCGTAAGCGAAAATTGTCCCCAGCGAAGGAGGTAGCCATTCATGGCCCGAACTCCCAGTACGATGCTGCCTTTGGGCACGCCGGCGCCCGACTTCCGATTGGCCAATGCCGTCGACGGCCAAGCCGTCTCGCTGGCCGATTTTCGCGACGCCAAGGCGCTGCTGGTCGCGTTCATCTGCAACCATTGTCCGTTCGTGAAGCACGTCGCCGCCGGAGTCGCCCAGTTGGCCAAGGAATATCAGGCGAAAGGCGTGGCGATCGTCGGCGTCAACTCGAACGACGTCGCGGCCCATCCCGACGACGCTCCCGAGAAAATGGCCGAAGAAGCGAAGCGGCGCGGCTACACGTTTCCTTATCTGTTCGATGAAACGCAAGCCGTCGCCAAGGCGTATCGGGCCGCCTGCACTCCGGACTTTTTCTTGTTCGATCCGTCCAAGCGTCTGGTTTATCGCGGGCAGTTGGATTCCAGCCGTCCGGATAATGGCATGCCGGTGACCGGCCAAGACTTGCGGGCCGCGCTCGACGCCGTGCTGGCCGGCAAGCCGCCTCTCGATGATCAGAAGCCCAGCATCGGCTGCAATATCAAGTGGAAAGCGGGCAACGAGCCTGATTACTATGGGCACGTTGCCGTCTAGCGGATGCGGCGCCTGGCCGCGTTTACAAGCGGAGTGATTACTCGATGACCGCCGCCTCGCCTTGGATCGTCGAAACCAGCGACGCCGATTTCGAGCGCGACGTGATCCAGCGCTCGCATGAGCGGCCGGTGGTCGTCGACTTCTGGGCGACGTGGTGCGGGCCGTGCCGCATGTTGGCCCCGGTGCTGGAAAAACTGGCGATCGAGGGCGACGGGCAATTCCTGCTCGTCAAGGCCGAGGCGGAAAAGACGCAGCAAGTCGCCGCGGCCTGGGGCGTGTCGTCGATTCCCGCGGTATTCGGCGTGCGCGGCGGGCAAGTGATCGATCAGTTCATCGGCGTCTTGCCCGAGCCGCAACTGCGCGAGTGGCTGGCCCGCTTGCAGCCCAGCCCGGTCGAACGTCTGTTTGCCGAAGGCGCCGAGTTGGAAGGCCGCGACCCGGCCGCCGCCGAGGCGAAGCTGCGCGAGGCGCTAAAGCTTGCGCCGCAACAGGATGCCATCAAAATCGCGCTGGCCCGCGTCCTGCTGGCCCAAGATCGCATTGCGGACAGCGAACAACTGATCCAGGAATTGGCCGATCGCGGATTCTTGGAGCCGGAGGCCGAGAACCTGCAGGCCGAGCTTTACGTGCGGCGTCTGGCGGCGGAAGCGGGCGACGTCGAGCAAGCGCGGGCCGCGCATGCGGCCGCGCCGGAGGATCGCCTGGCGCAATGGAAGTTGTCGCGGGCCTTGGCCGGCGAGCGGCGAAATGAGGAAGCCTTGGAGCAAGCCCTGCAACTGGTTCAGTTCGATCGTCATGGCTTGGGAGAACAGGCGCGCGAGCTCATGGTGGAGTTGTTCCGCGTGTTGGGACCGGAGAGCGAATTGACGTCGACTTATCGCAGAAGATTGTCGAGCGCTCTGTACTAAAGCATGCAGTGTTCGTTCGACGGATGTTTTCGCCGAACACTGAACACCCAATACTGAAAAAAGGCGACGCGATGGCTGACGAAATCGACTACGAAATTTTCGGCGAGGAGATGCAGTATGCCGAGGTCACGCTCGATCCGGGCGAGATGGTGATCGCCGAGCCGGGCATGATGATGTACATGACGCCGGGCATCGAGATGCAGACCGTGTTCGGCGATCCTTCGGCGAAGTCCGGCGGGTTTTGGAGCAAGGTGACGGCCGCCGGCAAACGCGCTATCACCGGCGAATCGCTGTTCGTCACGACCTTCACCAACTCGGCCCGCGCTCGCGAGCACGTGGCCTTCGCCGCGCCGTATCCCGGCAAGATTCTGCCGATGCACCTCGACCAACTCGGCGGCGAATTGATCTGCCAGAAGGACGCGTTCGTCTGCGCGGCGCGCGGCATCCAGATCGGCATCGCCTTCCAAAAGAAATTCGGCGTGGGGTTGTTCGGCGGCGAAGGCTTTATCATGCAGCGGCTGACCGGCGACGGCATCGCCTTGGTCCATGCGGGCGGAACGATGATGCATCGCACGCTACGGCCCGGCGAAACGCTCAAGCTCGACACCGGCTGCCTCGTGGCGATGACCTCGACGGTCACTTACGACATTCAATTCGTCGGCGGCATCAAGAATACCTTGTTCGGCGGCGAGGGCCTGTTCTTCGCCACGTTAACCGGGCCGGGCGAAATCTGGTGCCAATCGCTGCCTTTCTCGCGTCTGGCCGGCCGAGTGTTGGCTAATGCTCCGCAAAGCGGCGGCAGCAAGGGAGAAGGCTCGTTGTTGGGCGGCCTCGGACGCCTGCTCGATGGCGACAACAGTTGAGCCGACCATTGCAAAGGGAAGGGGCGAAACCTAGACTCTTTGGGAATGACCAGCTCAGGGAACCCGAACGCGAAGCCCGATTCGGTCGGCGATTCCGGCGATTCGACCGCGAAGCCCGCCGAGCAAGGCAGTCCGGCGCCCGTATCGGATGATGCGGTCGACGAAGGCGGGGTGCTCAGCGAAATCGGCGGGCCGGCTGCCGCAGCGCCGACGCTTCCGAAGCGCGTCAAAACGCTGCTCGTCGGCAAGCCTCGCGATCTCAAGGACGAATCGG
>DATNEC010000155.1:0-6966 GCA_035606815.1 Pirellulales bacterium | reverse complement strand
GTGCGGCGGCCCGTGGAAGTGAACGGCGTCGGATAGTCGAACGCCTGAAACATCGAACTCAAGAAATTGCGCCGCACGTTGATGTAAATGCTCCGGCGGCCGTCGCCGTCCAACGGCCCGCCGGCCGGCTTGCCGCGACCTTCCATGAACGGCGTGAGATAGACCGGCACGCTCGGGCCGTACATCCGTTCGTCGAGACGTCCGGAAACGATCAGGATCGCGTCGCGGATGGCCTCGGCCTCCAAACGCTTGAGCGGCATATGCTGCCAGAGCAGATTCCGCGGATCTTTTTCGAGCGATTGCGGCGACGATGCACTCGACATTCGATAAGTGCGCGACGACGCGAGCGAACGAACCAACCGCTTGATCGACCAGCCCTCGCGAACGAACTGCTCGGCCAGGTAGTCAAGCAACTCGGGATGCGTCGGAGCATCGCCCAACACGCCGAAGTTGTCGGCCGAAGCGACGATGCCGCGGCCGAACAAGTGCTGCCAGACGCGGTTGACGATCACCCGCGCGACCAACGGCTGCTTTTGGTTTTGGCTTTGAACGTCGGTCATGCGGCGGGCCAACTCGAGACGGCCGCTGCCGTGCGCGGGCGACGGCTGATCGGCCCCCGCCAACGCTTCCAGGAAACGGCGCGGCACGGACTCGCCCGGCGTTTTGGGATTGCCGCGCAGCAGCACGTACTCGTCGACGCCGCTGCCGTCGAGCATCGCAGGCGCCAGCGCCGAAGTGCGCGGCAGGCTTGCGGTCAGGGCCGCTTGTTCGTCCAAAACCGGTCGGGCGACCGCCGCCAGGGCCGCTCGCTCGGCGCTCGCGGGCGCCGAAGTCAGCTCCGGCCGCGAGAAAAGCCAATCGGCCAGCGCGGCATCGGAGGCGATGTCGTTCGATGCGGTCAGGGAACCCGACGCGAAACGCTCGGTCGTACCCAAGAACACCTGCTGATAAGCGCCCGCGATGCCGCCAGCGGTTGCGGGGTTCTGCCCGGCGAGCGCTTGCAACAAGCCGCCATGCGGCTGCTCAAGCGGCCCGGGCGCTCGATCGGCCTCGACCACCATCCCCACCGCCAAGAGACCCGATTCGCCCTCGCCGATTTCTCCGGCCGGCCGCGGACTGAACTCGACGTGGACGCGGCGGCCGGCATAGACCGAAAGATCGTGCTCGATCCATTGCGGCTTGTCGCCCGCTTTCCACTGGCGAATCAAGGCGCCGTGCAGCGGGCCATTGTTCATGCGGTGCGAATCGACGGCCGCGTAGGCATAGCCCGACCCGCGCACGAGATAGTAGAGTTTTCCGCCGCCAAGGGTGAAAGAGGGCGTCCGCACCATGCGGGCCGATTGGAGCCAGCTCAAGCGGCCGTTTTCCCGCTCGGCGCCGGGCGCCGGTCGAGGCGCCAGTTCTTGGGCCGTGGCCACGGCCGCCGCACGATCGAAGATCTTGGCGATTGGCCGTTGGGGGTCGCCCCCGAGCAAAATGTCGTCCGGCCGCACCGGTCCCAGGCCGAAAGCAAACCCATCTTGCAGCCAATCGGCCGGCCCGCTGGCGGCGTAATCCAGAATCACGCGGGCGCCGTCGAGCGCATGTTCGGCCGTGTGCCGTCGCTGCCGCCAGCGCGCCAGCGCCGTTTCGAGCGCCGCGGCGCGCTCGGCATCGTCCGCCTTGCCGAGCATTGCGGCCCAAGGCGCCAACGGCGACAGCGGGTTCGCGGCGGCGCGGCGCAGTTCATCGACCCAAGCCGCAAGCACTGTCGGCGGCAACCCATGCTGGCCGGCGATCGCATCGACGCGCCGCCGCCAGGCTTCAGCTTCGGAAACGTTCGGCGCGGCGTCGTCCGCGCCGGCCCCGGTCCCCGACGCGAGCAGGGGGCCGGCTTCGAGCGATTCACGGGCGGCCAGCAGCAGTTCGGCGGTGCGCTGCAGGACCGGCTTGGCGGAAGCGGCGACGGCTGCGGCCAGCTTGGGCTGCGCCGCGGCGCGGCGGGCGGCCATCTCGGTCATTACGCGGCGATGGACCTCCAGCGCCTCGAACGGAACCTGGCGATAGCTGGAACTGGCCACGAAGCCCGCCAAGGCGTAATAGTCCTTGGTCGAAATCGCGTCGAACTTGTGGTCGTGGCAGCGGGCGCAGGCCACCGTCAGGCTGAGAAATGTCTTGGAAAATACGTCGATTTTGTTGTCGGTGCGGTCGGTTTCGTCGGCGCGCGTATCGACCGGCGAATGCACCTCCTCGCCCAGAAACCAAAAGCCCGTGCCCAGGATCGATTCGTTGAAGCCGCGCTCGGGATTCAACCGCGGCGGCTCGAGCAAATCGCCGGCGACTTGCTCGGTGAGAAACTGGTCGTAGGGCAAGTCCGAATTGAAGGCCCGAATGACGTAGTCGCGGTATTGATAGGCGTTCGGGATTGGGTAATCGAACTCGTGGCCGCGGCTTTCGGCGTAGCGCACCAGGTCGAGCCAGTGCCGTCCCCAGCGTTCGCCATAGTGGGGCGAGTCGAGCAAGCGGTCGATTGCCTTCTCCGTCGCCTGCGGCGAGTCGTCGGCCACGAACGCCGCAATCTCGGCGGGCGTCGGCGGCAGTCCGATCAAATCATACGATAGCCGCCGTAGCAACGTCGCCTTATCGGCCGCCGCGGCGGGCGCCAGATCGGCCGCTTCGAGCCGGGACAAGATGAATTGATCGACGGGCGAGGCCGGCCAAGCGGCATCTCTCACCGCCGGAGGCTCGTGGTCGATCCAGCCTTGAAAGGCCCAGTGCTTGGCCCGCTCCGCGAGATCGAATTCACTGGGTTTCTTGGCCGCCGCCGCGGCGGATTCGGCGGGCCAGGGGGCGCCCAACTCGATCCAGCGGCGAAAGGTTTCCCAATCGGCCGCCGGCAGTTTTCCGCTGGGCGGCATCTGGTAGAGATCGCCGTAAGCGACGGCATCGAGCAGCAACCCCTGATCGATTTTGCCCGGCACGACGGCCGGGCCTGAGTCGCCGCCAGCCAATGCCGCCGCCCGCGAGTCGAGTCGCAAGCCGCCCTTTTGCTCTTTGGCGCCGTGACATTTTTGACACTGCGAGACCAACAGAGGCCGCACGCGCTTTTCGAAGAATTCGAGCCCTTCGGCCATCGGTCGGAGGTCTTGCTCTGCGGCGGAGAGGCTCGCGGCGATCGCGATCAGCAAGCCGGCGAGCGATGCGACGCGCCAAAGTTTCCATCCAGCCGTCGACAAAGGCGTTCTCCAGCAAAGCTCGGCAGGCGTGAATTCTTGCGTGCGGTTCGATGTAACCAAACCAGCGGCGGGCGACCTCTCCATCGTATCTGCGGCGGCTGATCGGTTCAACGAGGGCTCGTCCGGGCGCCTAATTGAGCACTCGCCCGAAACTTGCTCCAATAGGGCGATGTCACTGTTCGAAGCCAGCGAAGCCGCCAACCGCCGCGGGGCCGAGCCGTTGGCGGCCCGGATGCGCCCGACGAAACTCGCCGAATTCGCCGGCCAGCAGCACTTTTTGGGCGAAGGCAAGCTGCTGCGCCGACTGTTGAAAGCCGACCGGCTGGGTTCGGTCATCTTCTACGGGCCGCCCGGCACTGGCAAAACGACCTTGGCCCGGCTGCTGGCCGCCGAAAGCCGCAGCCATTTCGTACAGCTCAACGCGGTGACCAGCGGGGTCAAGGAGCTGCGCGAGGTGCTCGTCGGCGCCCGCGATCGGCTGTCAGCCTCGGCGCAGAAGACGCTGCTGTTCGTCGATGAGATCCACCGCTTCAACAAGTCGCAGCAAGACGTGCTGCTGCCCGACGTGGAAGAAGGAGTGGTGATTCTGGTCGGCGCGACGACGCAAAACCCGTTCTTCGCCATCAACAGTGCGCTGGTCAGCCGCAGCCGCGTGTTTCAGTTCCAGCCATTGTCGAAGGACGACGTCAAGACATTACTGCGGCGGGCGCTGGCCGATCGCGAGCGGGGCCTTGGACAATTCGACGTGCGGATCGACGACGACGCGCTGGAGTTTCTGGCCGAGGTCAGCGACGGCGATGCGCGGCGGGCGTTGTCGGCGCTGGAAGTCGGCGTGTTGTCGAGCGACGAGCGGCCGTTGATCTTCACGCGGGCGCTGGCCGCCGAATCGGTGCAGCGCAAGGCGATCGAATACGATGCCACCGGCGACTCGCACTACGACGCCGCCAGCGCGCTCATCAAAAGCATCCGCGGCAGCGATCCCGACGCCGCGCTGTATTGGCTGGCGCGGATGCTCGAAGGCGGCGAAGACGTGCGGTTCTTGGCGCGGCGGATCGTGATCTCGGCCAGCGAAGACATCGGCAATGCCGATCCGCAGGCGCTGCCGATCGCCGTGGCGGCGATGCAAGCCACGGAGTTCGTCGGGCTGCCCGAGTGCCAGTTGCCGTTGGCCCAAGCCGTCACCTATTTGGCCTGTGCGCCGAAGTCGAACGCTGCGACAATCGGCATCGGCGAAGCCCGCCGCGACGTGGCCGAGGGGAGATTGCTTCCCGTTCCGGTCCACCTGCGAGATCGTCACTATGCCGGGGCCAAGCGCTTGGAGCACGGCGCCGGATACCAATACGCCCACGACGCCGAAGGCGGGATCGCCGCGCAAGACTATTTGGGCGTCGAGCGCGAATACTATCGGCCCGTGCCGCGCGGCTTCGAGGCGGAATTGGCTGAACGGCTGGTTGCGATTCGCGCTCGGCTGCGCGAAGGGCGGACGCAGTAGCGTTGGAATTCGCTTCTGTAGCCGAGAGGTTCCAGCGACGAATGGCAAGCCGGAGGCGTCAGCCCAATGCCACTTACTTTTGAATTACTCGGAGGATTTCGCGTTCGCGAACAACGATTGGCATGATTTTTGCGCACCGGCATGAGGTATTTCCAAATACCTGCCATTTTTGCAAGGATGCATCATGCCGCGCCTTTCCACGACTGCCAAGTCCGTTGCCGCCGCCCTCTCGGCCAATGATCTCGAGTCGGCGGTCAAATTGCTGAACTCGATCATGGAGGCTCCGCAGCAACAAGTCGGTCTCGATTTCTCCGGCCGCAGCACGAGCAAGATGGTCTACACGCACGGCGTCACGTTGTGGATGCTGATTTTGCAGCGTTTGGGCCGCGGAAAGACGCTTGAGGAAGTGGTTTCACACGTGATCACCCACTTTCGCGACTTGTTGCCCGACAACAAGCGGGTTCGAGAGCACAGCCTGTCGGAGAATTCGGGCGCCTACGCTCGGGCCAGAAAACGTTTGCCCATGGAGCTCATCTTCGACTTCTCCAATCGCGTCTGCAATTACCTCGGAGAAATCAGCGAGCCGTTCGCCGATGGACGGCGAGCGTTCATCCTGGATGGCACGACCACCACGCTTGCACCGACCCCAGCGTTGAAGGCGGCGTATCCGCCGGCGCCCAATCAACATGGCGAGTCCGTTTGGCCGGTGGCGCGGCTGATGATCGCCAACGAACTGCAAAGTGGCTGCGCATTGCTGCCGCAAATCGATCCGATGTACGGCGAAAACAACGTCAGCGAAGCCGTCCAGGCCCGGCGGATCCTCAAGCAATTGCCGGCCCGGTCGATCGTGATGGCCGACTCCGGTTTCGGGATCTACAGCGTTGCGCATCACGCTGTCCTCGCCGGACATAACTTCTTGTTTCGCTTGAGCGGCCAGCGATTCGAAGCGTTGCGTCGCCGCGCCGTCTTGATCGACGAAGGCCCGACGCACAAGACGTTTCATTTACTCTGGTCCCCCAGCACGAAAGATCGCCAAAGCACTCCGGACTTGCCGGCGGATGCGTCTCTCGACGTCGTCATCCATGAAGTGGACATCCAATCCGATAAGCCGCTGTACTTGGTCAGCGACTTGGAGTGGGACGGCCCCACGGCGGCGACGGGCTACCGACGTCGCTATGACGTGGAGTTCGATATTCGCGACTTCAAGGTGACGCTGGACGCGGAGAACATCCGGGCGAAAAGCGTGGAGATGTTCAAGAAGGAGCTCTATACCTCGGTCGTGGCCTACAACTTGGTGGCGCAGTTTCGACGTCAAGCGGCGAAGCTGGCACAGATCCCGCCGCGTCGCCTGAGGTTCAAAGGCGTTTGGACGACGCTGAAAGACCGCTTACTCATGCAGCCTGCGTGCGGCATGTCCGAATGGATGAACCGCTACGACGACGCGCTCCGACGAGCGGCGAAAAAGAAACATCCCAACCGCAGCCATCCGCGCACTTATCCAAGAAAGGCGCACACCAGGCGACAAAAGTCCACGAAATTCGTGAAAGCTCAAGGCAAGAAAACCACCGCGGAGGGTGCCACGCCTGACCCTACCGAGTAAAAGTAAGTGGCATTGGGCGTCAGCCTCCGGCTCGCTGAGCGTCTAAGCCGCACAGTTTTCCCGTATTTCGCCTCGTGCAAACCGCTAAAGACCCAAGACGGCGCAGTCGCTAGAATGCCGCCGCGAATGGCAAAATGGAGCGAACGGAATGACCTGGTCCAGGCGAAACGCCGCGGCGATCTGGCTGGCAAGCGCCGCCATTTGCTTCTGCGGCTCAGGGCGTCAGGTCTGCGCTGGGCCGGCGCGCAATTCGGCCGCGCAGGCGGAGACGAAGCCTGATTCCAAGCAAACGACTTGGACCTGGCTGAAGGCGAAAGCGAAACAAGCACTGCCGAACGGCCCGCCAGCCTGTCCCTCGCCCGCGAAGGCCGCGCCGCCGCGCAATTCAGCCTCAATGGTCCATTTTCACTGGTCGTTCGAGGACATCGCCGCGGCGGAGCTTGCCGAAAAGCTGCGAAAGTACGGCTTCGAGTTTCCCGTCAGCGTGACGGGCACGCTCAGCTTGCAATTGGACGTAGGAGTTCCCTGGAAGTCGCCGCTGGCCAGTGAAGAATACGATCTCGACGGACGCTTGCAAGCGGCCAGGCTCGTGGTCGCCGGAATCGAGGTCCGCAACGTCTCGGCCCACTTGACCTACGATCAGGGCCTTTTGACGCTCG
>DATNEC010000154.1:0-2596 GCA_035606815.1 Pirellulales bacterium | reverse complement strand
TTGGCCATGTTTCAAGGCGGCGTCGAATTCCTGGCGCAGTTGGCAGACTTGCAACGCATCGTTGAAGGTCAGCCCCAATTGCCATTGCAGACGGCGCCGGTAGAGCGGGTCGTGCGCCTGGGGCAGGCGCTCGCGCGCGATTTTGGCGGCGCGATCGGCCCAGCGGGAAGGGTCCATGGCGCCTTGGGCCCCCACGCACGCGGCAAGGGCCGACTGGCAAACGTGCAAGACATAGTCGGCCTCCAGATCGCCGTCTTCGATCGCGCCGTCGGCGATGGTCTCGGCCCGCTCGATCCATTTGGGAACGGCGATCGCCTTGTTTTTCCATCGGCCCCAGGCGATCGAATAAGCCGTCGCCAGATGGGCGTCGACGAGCGCTTCGAACGCGGCGGCCCGGACGGCGGCGAGCGGATCGCCGGCATAGGGTTCGGCCAATTGGAGGGCTTGTTGATACAATGCGACGGGCCGTTGATAGTCGGGCGCCGGCCCGGCGGCGATCAACTCGCCCAGTTGGATCAATCCACGCGCTCGCACCAAGGCCGGCATGTCGCCCAGCGAGAGGACGCGCTTCGTTGCGGCGACCGCCTCGTCGTATTTTCCGCAGACCGCCGACAGTTCGGCATGCACCAAGCGAAACTTGGGATTTTCGGGCTCGATTCGCAACGCGGCCTCGATCGCTTCCAGGGCGTCTTCGGGCCGCCCATTTCTCGACAAGATGCGGGCCTTGAGTTGCTGCGCCGCGGCCGATTGCGGCTCTCGCTTCAAAACTTGATCGAGATCGGCCAAAGCCCCGCCGTCTTCGCTCGCGGCGCGGGCCTGGGCGCGCAGCAGAAACAACCGCGGCTGAATCTCGCCCAACACGATTTCCGAAACTTGGAAGTTGCCAGAGTCCTTGTCGGACGGTTCGATCGCCGGCGAACCGAAGACGACGCCCCGCTCGGGGTAGGCGGCCCGCCTGCAAGCTCCGTCCTCATCGGAAAGGAACGCCGGTTTCAAATGGGACAGGTCCAATTGTTCGGCGACCTCGCGGGCCGTGAAGCGCTCCTGCAAACGGATCGTGATCGATTGTACTTTGTCCTGGTAAAATGCGACTTCGACTTGCTCGAACGGTTCGCGGGAATAGACGCCGATCGCCAGCCCCTGCTGTTGTTTGCGATCGACCGACTCGCCCCAAACCCGCCGCACTTCGTCAAGCGTTGAAAGGCCCGGTTGGATCCCGTCGAATTCAATGGGAGTGGCCTCGACGGACGGCTCCGCGTGCAGTTCCGCCGGCGTGTCGGTGACAGCCGCTTCGCCCAAAGAAACCTCTTGACTCTCGACCGGCGCGGCCCAGCCCAACACACAGAAGGAAAGCAAGCCGCGGACGATAAGCTGCATGGCGCGTTCCTCCTTGAACGTCGCAGAGGCCGTTGGGGACGGCCAAGTATATCGAGCGCAGCTTCGGCGTCTATACGGTTCGCACTGCTGTAGTGAAAACGCTCTTTCTTGGCGTTGAATCAAACGGTATGGCCGCTCGCATGGGCTTGGGCGGCGGAGAGCATGTAAAGTAGCGAAGATGGCCGGTCGGCGCAAAAACAGGGGTCCGCGCGGTTTTTGGCCGGCCGAGGGGCTTGACCACTCGGCGGGGCGACTAATATCGCTAGCCATTTCGGTTGGCAAGCCCAGTTACGAGACGAAAAAGGCGCTGCTCCGGATGCAGTGGATGGCCAAGCCGAAAACGCCGCGAGTCGACTTCGAGCTGTTTTTGCTGGCCTGCGCGGCTGCCAGGCCTGCATACAGTCGCACGAAGCGGCCGTCGTCAATGGCGGCCTGAGCGAAGACGACATCCACGAGACCGTGCGCATCGCCGCTGTCGTCCAAGGCTTCTTGGTGGCCCCCGGCTTGGGCTGAACCTGATCGGTTTTGATATTCAAGTTCGGCAATGATTTCTGTAGGGAACGCCGCGGAGGGCGTTCCTACAGTCGTCGAGGACAACATTACCGGTTTTGGTTATTAGAGCCGATTCGAGATTTACAATCTCGAAAAGAGACGGCTCGTCTCATTCTGGCACGACAAAAGGCGGGGCGAAGCAATTCCCGCAGCCCGCGGAACGAATCGTTTCCAGCGATCTCATTGTTTCCGCGAGATCATCCGCGGCGGGCACGACAGTTGCTTTTCGCCGCTTGGGGATCCTTGCCATCACGTCAATGCGCTCGGTTCGCGAGAGAGCGGCCGCTCGCGCAGCCTCTTTCATTTCGGCATAAAGGAGAAACGGCCATGGCTCGCAACGGTACTGCTTTTCGCTCGCGTGCTGCGTTTACGTTGGTGGAACTGCTGGTTGTGATCAGCATCATCGGAATGCTGATGGGCTTGCTCTTGCCCGCCGTGCAAGCGGCCCGCGAAGCGGCGCGGCGAAACACGTGCAACAACAATCTCAAGCAACTTGGGCTGGGGATGATGAACATGGTCAGCAGCGGCGCCGGCCGCTACCCCGGCTACAAGGAACCGCTGACGATCGTGCCGGGCGCGGGCGTCGCCATCCCCGCCGGAGTTTTGAACGCTCAGAATCAATATCCAGTGCATTGGCTGGTGCCGCTGATGCCGCAGATCGAAAGGT
>DATNEC010000151.1:0-3812 GCA_035606815.1 Pirellulales bacterium | reverse complement strand
TGATCGACGCCGGAGCGATCGGCGAGCCGCTGTATGCGATGATCGAATTGTGGCGAAAGCCCTACCGCCAGGGGGCCGGCGGGTGGCGCTACGACCTGGGCCGCGTGGGAAGCTGGGTGCTCGAAGAGCCGATCCACTTTTTTGACTTGGCGCGCTGGTACTTTGCCGGCGTCGGCGAACCAGACAGCATTTACGCAAGCGGCAACGGCAGGCAGCCCGGCCATCCCGAATTGCTCGACAACTTTTCGGCTATCGTCCGCTTCCCCGGCGGGCGGTACGCGGTCGTTTCTCAAACGCTGGCCGGTTGGGAGCACCACCAGACGGCCAAGCTCGCTGGCAGCGAAGGGGCGATCTGGGCGCGCTGGAGCGGGGCGATGGACCGCACGTTCGAGCCGACGTTCGGCCTGCAATTGCTCTCGGGCGACAAGCTCGCCGACGTGCCAATCGAGAAGAACAGCGGCGAAGTTTACGAACTGGTCGATGAAATCGCCGCGGTGACGCGGGCCATTCGCGAAGGCGCGCCGCCGCCGTGCAGCGGCGAAGACGGTCGCTGGTCGGTCGCCATGTGCCTCAAGGCCCAGCAGTCGATCGACGAAGGCCGCCCGATTTCTTTCAACGAAAGTGTGAAGCCGCGATGATCGAACCCGACCCGACCCCGCCGCGCTGGTATTCCGAAGTCACCGCCTATCAATGGCTGGTGCTGGCGATCGCGTCGGCCGGTTGGATCTTCGACGTTTTCGAAGGACAAATCTACAATATCACGCGCGGCCAGATGCTCGCCGAGCTATTGCAATCAAGCGATGACTCGGGCGCCGTGAAATTCTGGGGCGACGTCTTGCAGGCGGTGTTTCTCCTCGGCGGCACGGTCGGCGGCGTGATATTCGGATCGCTGGCCGATCGCTTCGGCCGCAAGCCGACGATGGCCGTGACCATTCTCTGTTACTCGATCTTCTCGGGCCTGACCTATTTCGCTACCGAGTTGTGGCACGTCGCGGCGCTGCGGTTTCTGGTGGCGATGGGGGTCGGCGGCGAATGGGCGGTGGCGGTGGCGCTCGTGGCCGAAATCTTTCCGGCAAGGGCCCGCGCCCAGGCCGCGGGCATTTTTCACGCCAGCAGCGTGCTGGGAACCTGGCTGGCGACGCTGGCCGGATTGTGGGTCGGCGTCCATTGGCGCTATGCCTATCTGGTCGGCATCGTGCCGGCCCTGCTCGTGCTCTGGGTCCGCAGCAGCGTCGAAGAGCCGAAAAGTTGGCGCCAAGCCCAGGACGAACAGCGGCGAATGGGCAGTTTTTCCGAGCTATTCGGCGATTGGCGCTGGGCCCGCTCGGCGATCTTGGGGTTGCTCTTGGCGGCGGTCGGTTTAGGGACGTTTTGGGGCGTGACGGTCGCGGGACAGGATCTGACAAGGGAACTCTTGGTTCGCAACGGCGCCGCGAACAGCGTAGCGGAAGAAAGCGCCAAGTTCGCCTATGGCATCGTCGAGACCGCGGGCGTCGGATTAGGCCTCTTGGCATTCGGCCCTTTGGCCGCTCGGCTGGGACGAAAACCCGCCTTCGCGCTGATGCACGTGGGCGCCCTGGCGATCGTGCCGATCGTCTGTTACGTGCCGCAAACCTATACGCAGATGCTGTGGCTGCTGCCGGTCTTCGGCTTCTTCACCGTCGGCATCCACGCGGGCTATGCCATCTACTTTCCCGAGCTGTTCCCCGGCCACCTGCGGGCCACCGGCACGGGAATCTGCTTCAATGGAGGCCGCCTACTGGCGGCGCCGATGCTGTGGTTCTCCGCGGAAGTCAAAGCCCGGCCTGGCATGGATCTGCGGATGGCCGTCTGCTTGCTCAGCCTGTTGTTTCTCGCCGGCCTGGTCGTGCTCTGCTTTCTGCCTGAAACCAAGGGCCGTCCTCTTCCGGAATAAACACAGCTTCCGGAATAAAACACAGCGGCGTAAACTCGAAAAATTGCGATGCAGGGGGGCCTCGCCCGCCGAGGCGTTCGTTCTTGGGAAATCCGCGACAATGACGACCGCGATGCTGCTTTCGGCGGTCGGCGTGCTGTCCCTGGCCGGCTTCGTGCAAGGGTTGACGGGCTTTGGCTTCGGCATGGTCGTCATGGGGCTGCTGCCCGCCGTGGTCGGCTGGCGAGAAGCGCAAGCCCTGGCGACGTTGGCGGGCATCGGCGCCTGTCTGACGAAGACCGCCCTCACGTTCGAGCACGTCCGCTGGTCGAACGTCGGCGGTTTGTGGCTGGCTTCGGCGCTCGGCGTGCCGCTGGGCTTCACGCTGCTGACGTCTTTGCCCGAGTCGCTGGTGATGCGGCTCTTGGGCCTGACGATCTGCCTGTTGGTGCTGTTCGAAATGGTATTCGCGCGGCGCTATGGAGTTCGCCTGCCAGAATGGGCGGGCTGGGCGATCGGACTCGTCAGCGGTTCGCTGAGCGGGGCCTTCAACATCGGCGGTCCCCCCTTGGTGGCGTTCATCTACGATCGGCCGTGGTCGAAGGACGAGCAAGTCGCCACCTTGAACGGCTTGTTCATCGTCACCGGGTTGATTCGGCTCGCCCTGTTGATCGCTTACGATCATCTGAACGCCGCCACCTGGACATCCGCGGCGTGGGCCGCGGCGCCGATGCTGGCCGCCATTCTTTGCGGAACGTGGTTGTTGAGGTTCATTCCGCAGCAATGGCTGCGAACAGCCATCTATCTGGCGTTGCTTGTCCTGGGGCTCCGTTACCTGATCGCGGGGGCCTGAAGAATCGGCTGGCCAAGACCGGGGCCGCCCGTTAGTTTGTGTTCGGTGGACGCCCCGCCCTATTAGTCCGGGCGCCCTCGCCCGGAAAGGAGCCCGCTTTGTGATCCCCAACGCGATCGAGGTTTCGCCGATTTCCATCGCCGGCCAGCGACAATTCGCCGATGGTCCCTTTTCGCTGGTTCTGGAATGCCGCACGGCCGGCGCAGGCCTCGATGCGGTCGCCGACTGGATCGGCGCGCGCCGCGACGAGCTTTGCGCTCAGGCCGCGCGGCACGGTGCCGTCCTGTTTCGCGGCTTTCCGCTGCGGACCGATGCGGATTTCGATCGCTTCGTGGCCGCTTTCGGCCTCGAAAACTTTCCCTACGAGGAATCGCTGTCCAACGCCGTTCGCGTCAACCGCACGCCGCGCGTGTTCACGGCCAACGAGGCGCCGGCGAACGTGACGATTTTCTTGCACCACGAGATGGCGCAAACGCCGATCTATCCGAGCAAGCTGTTTTTCTTCTGCGAGCGGCCGGCCGACGAAGGCGGGGCGACGCCGCTGTGCCGCTCCGATCTGCTGTGGGAGCGGCTCTCGCAAGAGCGTCCCGGCTTCGCCCGCGACTGCGTCGCCAAGGCCTTGCAATATTCCAACGTGATGCCCTCGGCCGACGATCCCGGCTCGGGAATGGGCAGAAGCTGGCAGAGCACGCTGCGCGCGGCGAACGAAGGGGAGGCCGAGCGCCGCTTGCAAAACCTGGGCTACCGTTGGGAGTGGCTCGCCGACGGCTGCCTGCGAGCGACGACGCCCGTGTTGCCGGCGGCCCGCGAAATCTCGCCGGGGCGTACGTCGTTTTTCAATCAACTCATCGCCGCTTACTGCGGTTGGAAAGACCAGCGCAACGATCCTTCGAAGTCGATCACGTTCGGCGACGGTTCTCCGCTCGATCGCGAGGCGGTGGAAACCGCCATCGCGCTGGCCGAAGAATTCACCTTCGACGTGCCGTGGCGGCAAGGCGACGTGGCGCTGGTCGACAACTTCGTGACGATGCACGGCCGCCGAACCTTCACCGGGACGCGAAAGGT
>DATNEC010000135.1:0-7894 GCA_035606815.1 Pirellulales bacterium | reverse complement strand
ACTGGCCGCCGCCGAAGAATTACCGCGCCGCGCAAACCGAGGCGGTGCTGAACGCGAACAACGGCATCAACGTCACCAGCGGCGCCAAGAAGGTGACGATCTGGCTCTCGCCCGAAACGATCAAATTCAATCAAAAAATCCGCATCTCGGTCAACGGCCGCACGGCGCCCTTGGCCGGCGCCAGCGTGGAGGCGGATCTGCCGGTCCTGCTCGAAGACGCTCGCAGCCGCGCCGATCGCCAGCACGTCTTTTGGGCCAAGGTGGAAATGCCCTCGGGCAAGGTGAACGAACTGAACGATTAGCCACTGTCGCCCTCTCGCTCCAGCGAAAGACGACAACCACCGCACAATCCTCAAGCTCGCCCCAGTGTGAAGCCGATATTGGGAGAGCGAAAGGATGCGGCGATGAAAACTGGCTTGGACCGCGCGAGAGCAGACTGCCGGCGCCCCTTCCTGCATCCCGGCCGCGAAGAGCCCGTCGCGGCCAAGGGCTTCCGGCATCAAGCCTATGCCGACGGCCCGGCGGCGGCGGAGCATCATCGCCTCAAGCCCCTGCCTGGTCCGACGCTGGCCTCCGGCGAGTCCTGTTTTCGCATGCGCCAGATCGGCGAGACCCTGCGGGCGGCGAACGTGGCCGCGATTTACCTGGTGCAAGGCGCCTTCGCCGCGCTCGATGCAAGCTGCATGCTCGCTGAATTCGCGCGGCGAAGTCCCGCACAGCGCCCCGCCATCGAGCGGCTGGCGCGGCAAATGCTCGATCCCTCGGCGGCCGACGCCGGCAATTTCACGCCGCGCTACGCCGACGCGCTGGAATCGCTGCTCGCGGGCGGCGGCGAACCGATCCCGGTGCGCCTGCTCCACTGGTCGGGCGAGAACCATCACCTGGGCCGGGCCGACGCCGCCGTGCGGCTGATCGACGAGCTCGCCTCGCTGGAGCTTTCGCCGCGCGGGCGCGTCTTGCTCTGGGGGCACGGTCATGCCGGCAACGTGTTCGCGCTGGCCAGCCATCTCCTGGCTGGCGATCCCGCTCTGGTCCAAGAATTCTTCGCCGCGGCGGCAATCTACTATCGTCTGCCGCTGACCGGCGTCGTCGACGTGCCCCATTGGCAGCGGGTCCGCAAAACATTGCTCGACGGTCCGCGCCGCCTGGCCGGCCGGCCGCTCGATTTCGTCACCTTCGGCACGCCTATCCGCTACGGCTGGGACCGCCGCGGCTACGACGGCCTGCTGCACTTCGTCAACCATCGGCCCGTCAACGGCCTGCCTCCGCACCGGGCCGCGCTGCCGCCGCGGATCGGCGATATTTTGGAAGCCTCGGGCGGCGACTATCTGCAGCACCTCGGGGTCGCTGGCTCCGATTCCGCGCCGGGCCGGTTTGCCTGGCGCGCCCGGCTGGCCGATCGCAAGCTGCAACGACTTTTCGAGCGCAACCTTTCTCCGGGCGATCTCATTGAACGGCTCAGGGGCGGCAACCGCGTCGCCGAATCGGGCCTGACGCTGCTGGTCGACTACGGCCCGCCCGCCGCGACGCCCGCGCAGCACCTGGCGGGCCACGCCGTCTACGCGCGCCGCGAATGGCTGCTCTTTCACGCCGAGCAAATCGCCCAGCGACTCTACGGCTCGGCCGCCAGCGGCGCCATCGCCGCCTGAAAGCGCCGATCGTTTGGCAGTTAGTTGACATTTTTCGGCAACGGCTGGTATGGTGGCGATGGCTTGCTCGCCATCGTTCATGTTCGACGCCCCCCGGCGAGCATTCAAGAACCTTGAAGGTTCTGCTTCGAGCCTCTCTTGCGAAAGTAGGCGCTTCCGCCTGACTTTCATCCACGGCGGATTTGCGCGGGCTCGCGTTTTTCAGGCTCGGTTTTTCGAGCTTGAACGGACCAGCGACACCTACCTCGATTCCGAAGTGAGAATCCCATGAGCACCAGGCTTTACGGAAAGCGGCGGCATGCGCCGAGCAAACGGCAACGGGCCGGCAGGCTAGGCGAAGGATGGAGCGGGCGCGGGCTGGCTTTCGAGCGACTTGAATCCAGGCGACTGCTGGCCGCGGACGTGTCGATTACGGAGACCGGCGCGCCGAACCCCGTCGCCGTCGGCCAGCAGGAGACCTACACGCTGACCGTGACCAACAACGACTCCGCCAATACGGCCAGCCGGGTCGTCGTCCACGATTCGCTGCCGAGCGACGCGAGCTTCGTTTCAGGCTCGACGAATCCCCCAGGCGGCGACATCACGTTGTCGTTCAACACGGTCACGGCCAGCGTCGGCGATCTGGCCCCTGGCGCGACTGCCACCGTTACGATCAACGTGACCTTCGGCGCCGCCGGGGTCGATACCAACACGGTGACGGCGACCAGCGACACGTCGGACGACAATCAAAACAATAACACGGCCAGCGTCACGACCGCAGTCGGAGAATCCGGCGGGGCCGCCGATTTGTCGATCACGAACGCCGGCGCGCCCGAGCCAGTGGCCGTCGGCCAACAAGAGACCTATACGCTGTCCGTGACCAATCACGATCCGGCGAACGCCGCCAGCGGCGTGGTGGCCACCGATACGCTGCCCGCCGGCGCGACGGTCGTCTCGATGTCCACAAGCGCTGCGGGCGGGACCGTGTCGCAGTCGAACGGCACGGTTACGGCGAATCTAGGAGGCCTCGCCGCCGGCGCCAGCGAGTCGGTGACGATTGTCGTGACGTTCGCCGCCACCGGCGCCGTGACCAATACGGCCGCGGTGACCAGCACCACCACCGATAACAATCAAGGCAACAACAGCTCCACGTTCACGACGACCGTCAATAATGGATCCGGCACGCCAACCGCCGACTTGTCGATTACGGCGACGGGCGCGCCGGAACCGGTTTCCGTCGGCCAACAAGAAACTTATACATTGACCGTGACCAATCACGATCCCACGAACACGGCCGCCGGCGTCATCGTGCGCGACACGCTGCCCCCCGACGCCACCTTCGTATCAGGCTCGACGAATCCGCCGGGCGGCGACGTCACCTTGTCGTTTAACACCGTAACGGCCAGCCTCGGCGATCTAGCGCCTGGGGCGACCGCGACCGCGACCATCGTCTTGACCTACTCCGCCGCCGGCGTGCAGTCCAGCACGGCCACGGCGAGCAGCAGCACCTCGGATGACAATCAAAGCAACAACACCGCCACGTTGACCACGACCGTCAGTGGCGGAGCGAATGAGACCAACGCCTCGATCACGCAGACGGCCTCGCCGTCGCCGGCGACGGTGGGCCAACCGCTGACCTACCAGCTCACGATCACCAACTCCAGCGGCGTCGATGCGGCCAATGCGGTCGTCCACGACGTGCTGCCGTCCGGCGTCAACTTCGTCTCGGCCTCGGCCAGTCAAGGCTCGGCGACCCATTCCGGCGACGCAGTGACGGCGACGTTGGGCGCCTTGCCGGCCGGGCAGTCGGCGACCGTCACGATCGTCGTCACGCCGATGGCGGCGGGGACGATCACCAACGCCGCGTCGATCGCGACGAGCACGACGAACCTGAGTACCCACGCCACGACCTCGAACACGACGCAGGTGTTGCAAGTCGGAGCGGGCCAAGCCAACCTCTCGATTTCGCAGACGGCGACGCCCGACCCCGTTGGAATGGGCCAACCGCTGACCTACGCGATCACGATCAACGGCTCCGGCGCCGCGGCCTCCAACGCCATGGTCAGCGATGTCTTGCCGCCGGGGGTCATCTTCATTTCGGCATCGTCCAGCATCGGTTCGGCGACCCAATCGGGCGGCACGGTCACGGCCAATCTCGGCTCGCTGGCCGCCGGCGCCAGCGCGACGATCACCATCGTCGTCGAATCCAATCAGTCCGGCCCGCTTACGAACACGGCGAGCGTGCAGAGCCCCGACGTCAACGGCGGCAGCCCCATCTCGTCCAGCATCACGAGCATCGTCAGCAGCAATGGCGGGGGCGGAGGTGGCGGTGGAGGCGGCGGTGGTGGAGGCGGCGGTAGTGGTGGTGGCGGTGGAGCTGGGGGAGGCGGTGGCGGCGGGGGAAGTGGCGGTGGGGGCGCAGGAAACACTAGCGGCGCCGGGCATGTCTGCTACCTGGCAGGCCAAGCGGGCGACGGCGCCAACGCGACCTTCCTGGAAAACTTATATCGCGAATTGCTGGGCCGCGAGCCCGATCCGCAGGGCGAAGCGTCTTGGCTCGCCTCGCTGCAGCGAGCCGGAGACGGCGCCGCCCAGCGCGCCAACGTCATCGCCATGTTCTTGAATTCGCCGGAATACTTGCAGCACTTCGTGAGCTGCGTCTACGAGTCGTTCTTGCAACGCGCCCCGGATGAGGCCGGCTTGCAATTCTGGGTGCAACAGCTCGGCAGTCCAGGAAGCCCGTCGGGCGCGGGAACCCGCATGGATGAACAAGCCGTCGTCGCCGCGCTGCTCGGTTCGCCCGAATATCTTAACTTGCATGGCGGCACGGCCCGAGGTTGGGTCGACGGGCTGTATCAGGACGTGTTGGGTCGGGCGGCCGATTTGGGCGGATCGGCGTTTTGGGTGCAACAGGCCAATCAGCCAGGCCTGAACCCCGCGCAGCTCGCGCGCGGTTTTTTGAGCTCGCCCGAGGCGATCCAGAAATTGCTCAATGCCAGTTTCCCGGCCGCCCAGACCTCCGCTTCGCTGCCGCCGGCCGGAACGCCCGCCACGGGCGCCAACGCGCTGGCCGACCTCACGGGCGGAGGTTGGGAGAACCTGTTCCTCCGAGGGAACGTGCCTCTGAGCGGACAGCCCAACGACGGGTTCTTCGCCGAACTCGCTGGCCAAACACCCTGGGACGCGGTCATCGAACAGATGCTGAACTCAGATCGGTATTTCAATGCCAGCCAGCCGGGCTGAACAAGCCCAACCGCCTCGATGCCGGACGCGACGGGTTTGGCGCGCCCGCAACGTCACTCGGCCCGTGCGGGAAACGTCAGCACCTCGGAGGGGGCCGGTCGAGCGGCGGCGCCGATCAGGTTTCGATTGGTTTGCGGTTTGCCGTCGATCAACAACCTGAAACGGACCTCGGTGGCGGAGTCGTCCACCTGAAAGCTAAAGCCGTCGCGCTCCTTCTTGGTGTGGCTCGGTTCCCCGCGCACGGTGCGTCGAAGTGGCGAGCTTGCGACGCTTTCAGACTTTAGACATAATGTCTGGCGTCTTGCTTTGGGGGCCCGAACGAAAGCCACGGATGACGAGATGCTAATGCGATTTGCTTTGAGTTACGGCGCGCGCATCGTTCTTTCCACGATCACCGTGCTAGCGACGTCCGCGGTCGCCCGAGCCGACGAACCGGCCGCATCCGAGGGATCGCTTCGCGAAAAGCGGCTCGCCTTTCTGCGATCGCAGGTGGATAAATTCGAAATCAAATCGGAGCATGGCGGGCAACGGCTGTTGCATCGCGGCCAGCAGCCGGTGTTGCGCTGGAGCAACCCGGTTCGTGACTTCGTCAACGACGGCGTGACCTATTTGTTCCTCGAAGGGCAGCGGCCTCGGGCCATCGTCACCGTCTGGGTCCGCAGCCGGGAATCGAGTCTTGAAAGCGGCGAACTGTGGCGCGAGCATATCACGCTTAGTCGAGAGCCGCTGACCTGCCGGCGCGATGGGGCCGTCATCTGGTCGCCAAAAACCGCCGAGGTCGTCGATGAGCCGCTGACCGATGCTGCGCCGCCTGCGCAGCGTCCCTCGCAGCGCTTGGTGCAAATGAGAGAACTAGCCCGCCGCTTTCATGCTGCAACTTATAAAACGGATTCTGCCAACGAACTGCGGCTGCTCAGCCAGCCGTTGTACCGGTATCCAAGTGAGAATACCGACGTTCTTGACGGGGCCTTATTTGGCTTCGCCGAAGCGAACGATCCGGAAGCCCTATTGTTATTGGAGGCGGTAGCTATCGACAGCGGCAACCAGAGCGAATGGCGCTATACCCTCGCCCGCTCGACCTCATTTCGTGTCGTCGTGCGTCTCGATGATCGCGAGGTGTTCGCGGTCGAGCCCTACTGGAAAGTGCCGCGAAAGACCGAGGCCGCCTACTTGGAAGCGCGTGACGGAGAGTTTGCTCTGGACGGCAGTTCCAGCGATTCTTCCGATCCGGATTAATCTATTGACGGCCTCACCGGAAGAAAAAAAGGGTACGCAGTTGCGTCCCTCTTTTGCACTCACTTGCCGGCGGGCAAAACCGTCAGCCAAAGATCTTTGATCGTCGCCGCGCGGTTGGGCAGCGCCGCTTCGGCCTCGCGCTGGATCGGGCCGGCGGCATCTGCCGCTTCGCCGAGGATGCGAATCAGCCCGGAGAACGGTTCTTGGCCGCCGCTGAGCGAGAGCTTGACGGCCTTCGCCGAACCGTCGCCCGCGAGCGATTTCGCCGGCGCCAGCGCGACGCCTGGCGGCAGGCCCTCGATCTTGAAGGCGATCTCGCCTGCGAAGTTCTGCCGGCGGTCGATCTTGAGCGGGATTTCCAAGGGCGCGCCCGCTTTGAGCGTGAAAGCCTGCGCGTCGGCCGACAAGCGAAAGTCGGCGGCCAACCGCGTCGCCCGCAAACGGTAGACGAAGCGCGGTCCGAAGTGGCGGTAGAGATCCGAAACGGCGATGCGGTAGTCGCCATCGGCCGGGACCGTGTAGGTCAGCTCGGCGTCGGCCTGTTTTTCCGCGTCGTCGACCCGCACCAGAGGCGAAGCGCCCGCGGCATTGAACAGTTCGAGCACGGCGTCGAGCGGGTAGCCGAGCGAGCGGCTTTCGATCTCGAACCGCAAAACTTCGGCCTTCTTGGCCGCGAAGCGAAACACATCGCGGTCCTTCGCCTCGGCGATGCGGCCGCTGACGGTCAGCGGCAGTTGCACGGAGAGCGGCTGGTCGAGCGAATTCGGTTCGGCCTCGACGATCGTCGCATGAGGCTCGACCGGCAGCGACAACGACCCGGCCAGCGAAGGTTCGAACGCATCGATTTCGCGCTGGCCCGCCGCCGGCTGCAAGGCGAGCTTAAGGGCTGCGGGCACGTTCCAACCGCTTAACTCCACCGTCGTCGCCGCATCCTTAGCGACGGCCAGCGGAAAGGCCGCGTCGAGATAACCGCCGCTGGTGATCGTCAGGCGATAGATGTACGTCTCGGCGCCGGAGAGCGAAATCGACGTATCGGCCGCCGCCGGAAAGCCGAACACGCGAACCAGATAATTGCCCGCCGCCGGCGCCACGAACGAGAGTAGCGGATCGATCTCGCATTCGTCGTCGTTTTGCGCCAGCACGACGCCCCGCGGCGAAACGATTTGCAGCACGGCATCGACGGGCGAACCGAGCGTGCGATGGGCTTCGAGGGCCGCGACGAGCGTTTGGCCCTCGGTCAGGCCGACGGCGAACACGTCGACGTCGCCCCGTTTTTGCAAGCGGCCGTTGACGACCGTCGCCGGGCCAGGCAGCGTTTGCGGCTTTTGCGGCGAATCGTTCGGTTCCTGCTCGGTCGTTTCGGCGAGCGTGCCGACGAGGAACGGCAAGGGCGCCGCGGCGCCTTCGGCGTCGTAGAACCGCAGCCAATACAATCCCGGCGCCGCGTCGGGCGCGATCGCCGCCGAAAACTTGCCCTTGTCGTTCGCCGCCGAGACGGTCACTCCCGGCTTGCTGGCCCAGCACTTGGCCGGCCAGTTGGAGAAACTTCCCGATGCCGTGACCTCGATGGTTTGTCCCCGCTGTCCGCCGGCGGGAAACAGATTATTCGCCGTCGGCGGCGCGGCGAAAGCCGCGGCGGGAATGCCGGCGAGAGCGAGAATGGCGAGGAATCGCATGGCGACTATTTCGCGGCGGCCGCGGCCGCCGGCGGAGCGGCGGGCTGCAAGCCTGGCGCCGCCTTGAACGTGGCGACGGCCGCGCCGTCGTCGAGGTTCCAAACGCGCACT
>DATNEC010000134.1:0-8678 GCA_035606815.1 Pirellulales bacterium | reverse complement strand
TAGATCTCGCTGCCATCGGGTCGTTGATAGATGAAGTTGCACCGCGTGCGGTTGTCGACGTTCACCTTCTCAATGTCGGGAATATGCTTCTTGACCAGCTTCAGCCCGGCGTTGGCCAGCGTTTTCGTCGTGCCGTTGACGTAGCCTTTCAGGGCTGCGATTTTATGAGGTTTATCCAGTAAATCCCGCGTTTCAATGGTCACGGACGCCTTCGAGACCGCGCCCTCCTTGGTAACCAGGATTTGATGCCCCAGCAACTCGTCGCCGTTCTTGAGTTCGCTGGCCGTTAGATCATAGCCTTCAGGTACGGGCTCGGCGGTCACGAGTTCCTCGATTGTCACCCGCTCCGGCTTGGGCCCAGGAAACAGCAGCATAGAGCAGGCGATCAGACAGGTCGTGAGGACGTTCATGCTTTCTTTGCTCCCCTTGCGATGGTGAAAAGAATGGACGATGGCCGAGAGCAATATAGCGTGGCCGCGCAGCCGGCTCAAACATGCGTCTCGGGCCAGCCTGCCGGCGTTCTCCGACACCGGCAAGCATCGCCGGTGCAAAACTTCATCTGAGGCAAAACACCCGAAAACGCGCTCACTAGCGCTCACCGCTGCCTTCCTGTCGCAGCCGTTGCCGGTAATACTTCAACCCCGGCACGAAGAAACAGGCGGCCGAGACGACGCCGAACAGCGTGATACTGAACGGGGCGTGCAGGCGGTCGAGCGCGGCCATCAACAGCGCGGTGACGAACAGCGCGGCGGCTTGGATGTAGAACTCGCCTGTGAGAATGCCGGCCTTGGCGATGAACACCATCCCGCTGGAAATCGCCAACACGGGCGACAGCGTCAGCACCGGCAGGCCGAGCAGCATTTCGACGGGGAACAAGACGGCGATGCTGAGGATGCTGCCGGCCCAGAGGTGGGCGATCTGCCGCTCGACGAACGTCACCGGCCCGGCGCGGCGCCGCAAGGCCCAAAAAATCGCCGCCCAGGTTCCCATGCCGGCCGTCCACAACAGAAAATAAGGGCCGGGCGACGTGATGCCGCGCCACTGAAAGGCGTTCGTCACCAGCGAAATGATCAACAGCGCCAGGCTGTGCCACATCCAAAGCAGGCCCCAATGTTCGAGCACCGTGGCATGGTGCGTTTCGCGGAACCAGCGGGCAATGACCTGGCTGAATAGGCCGGAGCGCGCGGAGATCGGTTCGTCGAGCAAATAAGCCCGCAGGTCGTCGCCGAGCGCTTTGGCGGTCGGGTAGCGCAGCCCCGGCGGTTTTTGCAGGCATTTCAGCGCGATCATCTCCAGATCGCGGTCGGCCCGCGGGTTCAACAGCCGCGGCGGCAGCGGGTCTTGCTCCAAGACCAAGAGCAGCGTGTCGACCGGCGTGGCGGCTTGAAACGGCGGCCGGCCGGTGAGCATCTGATACAGGATCGTCCCCAGGCTGTAGACGTCACTAGCCGGGCCGAACTGCCCGCGGTTGCCGGCGGCCTGCTCGGGCGCCATGTAGCAAGGCGTGCCGAGAATCGCCCCCGAGCGGGTGAGTTGCGAGTCGCCGGCCACGCGCTTGGCCAGCCCGAAGTCGGTGACATGCGGCTGGCCGCCAAGATCGATCAGGATGTTCGAGGGCTTCAAGTCGCGGTGCAGGATGCCGCGGCCGTGGGCGAAGTGGATCGCATCGCAGATTGGGGCCAGCAGGGCCGCGGCTTCGCGCGGCGGCAGCGGCCCGTCGGCCAGCCGCTCGGCCAGCGTCGTGCCTTCGACGTATTTCATTACGAAATAGGGTTGGCCGTCGCGCTCGCCGACTTCGTAAACCGGCACGATGTTCGGATGATCGAGCCGCGCGGCCGATTCGGCTTCGGAACGAAAGCGGGCCAGGTCGGAGGCTGAGGCCCACTCGCCCTGCAAGATCATCTTCACGCCGACGGCGCGGTCCAAGCTGCGCTGCCGCGCCAGGTAGACGACGCCCATTCCTCCGCGGCCAAGCTCTGCCCGCAGCTCGAAGTCGCCGAACTCGCGAGGCAAATCGGCCGGCAAGCCGTTGGCCTGTGTCAGCCCGATCGTCGGCGGGACCGCCGGCCAACTCGTGCCGGAGATGCCGGCGGCGACCCCCTCGGCGACTTGCACGGCGGCCCACAGTTCGCGCAGTTCGGCGGAGAGTTCGGGATATTTTGCGGTCAGGGCTTCGAGATCGGGCGGCTGGCCGGCGCGCTGTTGTTGCGTCATGTGTTCGAGCAATTCAGCCAATTGCTCGTCGCGCCGCTCGGCGACCGTTTGTTCGGCGGTAGCGGGGTCGGGTGGCGGAATTGGATTCATGGATTCATCAACCTACCGTCTCAATTGGGCGCGGGTCGCGGCTGCGCGCAAGTGGTGGGGCTGCGCCCCAGCCTACGCACTCTCCAACCACCGATCCCAACTGCCAACCACCAGGGGGCTGACGCCCCCCGCTCGCCTTGCTACTCCGCACTTCCCTCGTCGCCCAGCATTGCGCGCAGTCGTCGCATTGCCCGCAGATAACGCATGCCGGCGGCCGGCTCGCTGAGACCGAGAACCTGGGCCGTTTCCTGGTTCGAGAGCTGCTCGAAGTGCCGCAGCAAGATCACCTCGCGGTCGGTTTCTTCGAGCAGTTCGATGGCCGCTTGAAAGCGGCGGGCCAGTTCGTGCTGCGTCGCCGCGGCGGCGGGCGTCAACTCGCGGTCCCAAAGTTGAGCGGCCAGGTCCATCGTCGAGTGGTCCAAGTGCGCCGGCGCCACGAGCGATTGCTCGCGGTCGACGCTGCGCCGCGCGGCGACGCGATGCCGCCGGTGGGCGTCGATCATGCGGTCCTTGGCGATCTGCCGCAGCCACAGTTGAAACGGCATCTGCGGGTTCTTGAGATACTCTTGCAACCGGCGGTTGGCTTCGACCAGCACGTCTTGCACCACGTCGCTGGCGTCGATCCGCTGCTGCAAGGCCCGGTCCATCCGCAGCGCCACCATTCGTCGCAAAGCCTCGCGGTGGCGATCCAAGAGGCCATTCACCGCAGCGACGTCGCCGGCGCGGGCTTGGTCGAGAAGTTCGCGAGTTTGATCGGCGTCGGGCCACATCGGCTCAGGCCCCGTCCGGATCGTACAGCAGCGGAAAGAACTTGCCTTCCATCTTTTCGCCGGCCGGAACCGGCGGCACGCCGGCCAGCAGCGGCTCGTTCGAGGCCGACCGCACGCCGTCGCGGAAGGCGTTGATGACCGTCGCGCGTCGCGGGCCGTTGGTGCGGTTTTCGTACGATCCGTGGACCATCAGCGGATGATGAAACGCGCACTCGCCCCGCTTCAACTCGATGGCCACCGGCTTGAAGGCGGCCTGCTGCTCGGGCGACAACACCGTTTGAATGGCGTGCATGTCGCCGGCCAGGCCAGTGACGGGCAGCAATTGCCAGCGATGGCTGCTCGGCACGTACTGCAAGCAGCCGTTGTCGCGCGTCGCGTCGTCCAGCCCGATCCAGCAGGTGAGATGGGCCATCGGCTGCGTCCGCGTCCAATACGAATAGTCCTGGTGCCAGGCCACCACGCCGCCGTGCTGCGCCGGCTTGCAGAACAATTGGTCGTGCCAGAACCGCACCGCGCCGCCGAGCAATTGGGAGGCCGGCACGGTGAAGGCCGGGTTCCACAAGATGTCGTGAAATCCCGGCGTGATCCGCCACGCACCGAGCGCATGAAACAGCACCTTGCTGCGATCGACCGACTCGTTCGAGTTGTATTCGTAAAACAGACCATTGCCCGGAAGCGCCGGGTCGGTCAGTTCGTGCAACTCTTCGCACAGCCGGTCGACCTGCGACTCGCACAGCACCCGCACTCCGGCCACGTAGCCGCGTTCGTGGAAAGAGGCGACTTGCTCGTCGCTCAAACGGTATTTCTGCATCGCTTCCGCCGTTTGCGGCACGGCGAACAAGTCGGACACGAGCTCATGACGCTCGGCAAGATCGGCAACCATCCTCGCAGGCACTCCAGGGGGCGGCGATTTTTTTGAGGGTCCAGGGTATCGAGCGGCAAATCCGCGGTGAATTCCAGAAGTTCCTTGCGCCGCGATGTTTACGGATTCCTCTTCTCTGTTCGGCGCGTTTTCATTAACCGTTCACTGTGCCGTTTGCATGCGGTCCTGCTCGTTCTCGGTCAAACAGCGGCAAAGCCATGAGAACAGAGAAGAGGAACCCGTAATCCGCAAGCGCGCAGCCGAAACATTGCTCGCCCGCTTGAAACCCTGAACCCCCGATCTTTTCAAGACGCCCTCGATTGTCCATCAGCGGGCCTGCTGCGGCAAGGGTCAAGGCTGATTTGAAGGGCCTTCCGACCTGGTGTACGATCGTGTTTGATTTGCAGTCCAGTCCGTTTGCAATCGATCGTTCCAGCCACCATTCGCCGCCGAGGAACACTCTGGATGAACGCCTTGCTGATGAGCCTGCTGGCCTTGGAGCTTGCCGCCATGCCGCCGGATGAAGTCGTCGCCCAGTTCGAGGATGGCGTCTATACCTACACGGGCGGCGAGTACAAGGACGAAGCCTTTCATTACCGCTTGCTGAAGCCCAAGACCATCGAGCCGGGTAGGAAATACCCGGTCGTGCTGTTTCTGCACGGCGCGGGCGAGCGCGGCGCCGACAATCGGCTGCAATTGCTGTATCTGCCCGAGCAGATGGCCAAGCCCGAAAACCGCGAAAAGTTTCCTTGCTTTCTGATCGCCCCGCAGTGCCGGCCCGAAAAGCAATGGGTGAACGTCCCTTGGGGCGCTGAGAAATCGACGTTGCCGGAGCGGCCAAGCGACCAGCTTTTAGCAGCGATGGGCATGCTCGACGACGTGCTGAAGAAATACCCGGTCGACGACAAGCGAGTTTACCTGACGGGCTTGTCGATGGGCGGTTATGGCTGCTGGGACGCGGCGGCGCGCTGGCCCGAACGGTTCGCGGCCCTGGCGCCGATCTGCGGCGGCGGCGACGAATCGACCGCCGCGCAGTTCGCCAAGCTGCCGATTTGGGCCATCCACGGCGATGCCGACCAGGCCGTGCCCGTCGCGAGATCGCGGAACATGATCGAAGCCGTGAAGAAGGCGGGCGGCGCGCCGATCTACGTCGAATTGAAAGGCGTCGGCCACAACAGTTGGACGCCCGGCTACAGCGACCCCAACGGAGTGCTGCCTTGGATGTTCGAGCAGGTCCGCGAGGGCGGCGGCGCCGACGCAAGGCCCGACAAGTGAAACGCAGCTCGCGCTTACAGCGTATCCGGGAACTCCCTCTCCCTCTGGGAGAGGGCTGGGGGTGAGGGCGTGCTGGATGAGGCGATTCCCCCTCACCCTAACCCTCTCCCAAAGGGAGAGGGGATTCTTCCCGCCCGTCGGCCGATTATCGGATCGGCTCTTAATCTTCATCCTCCGGAACTTCTTCCCAGCGTGGCGAGTCGTCGTCGGCCCGCGGCAGTTCGCCGGCGCTGGCGGCGGCGACGGCTTCGTGCGAGCGCCGCAGCAGAGAGCGGTAGCGATGTCGCTGACCGGTAGCCACCCAAATTAAAAACGCGTTGCCGCCGAGCGACGCGAACAGGCCGACCAACGCCGCTGATCCCGCTTGGTCGGAGACGTGCTCCTCGTCTTTGGGCGGCGGTTGGTCGGAGGGCGAGAGCGGCTCTTTTTTTCGCTCGCCGGGCGAAGGCTTGTCGACCGCGACGGTTCGCGCTTGCGTGGATTCCGCCGGCGGCTGCCGTTTGACCGGCGGTGCGTCTGGCGACTTGCGCAGAGGCGAAAAGTTCGTCGAGGGTTTTGCCTGGGCTGTCCACAAGGACGGCCCGTTTGGTTCCACAGCCGGCTGATCGACGGGCGGCGAACCGGTCTCGTCGGATTCGGCGGCAACGTCGTGAGCGGTCGGCTCGGCGACGACGGAGGCAGGCCAGGAGCGTGCGAACGGCGCAGCATGCGCGGGGCCAGGCAAGGGAATGCCCGTTGCTTCGTAGTCGCGCGGATACGGGCTTTCCAGCGGCATGCTCAATTTCGGCGCCGCGGCATCGGTCTCGACGAAGCGGTCGTACCGCACCGGCGATGCTTCAGCGGAACGCGTTTCCCGCGCGGCATCGCCCTCTTTGCCCGCGTCGATCGGCAGCGGTTCGCCGTGGTGCGGCAGCGGGGCGTTGCCGACGACGATGCGGTAGCGGCGAATGCTTCGCGCCGCGGGCGGCAGCGCGCTCGATACGTCCTCGCCCTCCTTGAGTGCATCGAGCATCTGCGGCTCGATCTGAATGATGTATTCAATGCCTCCGCCTGCCACGGGTTGCCAGCCATAGTCGACGCCCAATACGGCGGCCGACAGACACGCCAATAAACCCGTCATGACGCGGTTCTCGCGATGGCCAGGATAGAAAGCGCCCCCGTGCCATCGTAGTCTGCCGATGCGGAACGCTACAAGTTAGGGGCGCCGCGGAAGCGGTTCTTACCGCTTCGAAAGGCGACAAGATGCGGCATCTACTGGAAATGCCCTACAAGCTGCCGCCCCCGGCGGGCTGTTCCTGGTGAATGCCGATCTGGTCGCAGCCGTCGCCGTCCCAATCGCCGACGACCGGCCGATGTTCGGGACCGCCCAATTGGTGACGCAGATCGCTCTCGTCGAGCGAGCCGTCGTGGTTGATGTCGATGTGCCAGGCGCCGCCGCGGTAGATGCCGAGCTCGTCGACGCCGTCGCCGTCGAAGTCGCCCACGACCGGCTTGTCGTCGGGGCCGCCCATGTCGAGAACCATGTCCTTCTCGCTGCGCTTGCCGTCGCCATCGACATCCAATATCCAGCGGCCCTTGTAGAAGATGCCGATCGTATCGATGCCCGAGCCGGTCCAGTCGCCGGTAATCGGAATGTCGTCGGGAGTGCCAAAGTGGAACACGTGGTCGATCAGGTCGGCGCGGACCTCGCCTTCCTGGGTGCGCTTCATCGTGCGCCAGCCGAGCGTGGCTTGGTCCTCTTCGGGCGGCATGTTCTTGCGGGCGCCGGTGGGGGCGTTGTGAGGATCGGGCAGCCCCGGCTCGACGGCGACCGCGCGTGGATCGCCCGGCCAGGCCGGGCCGAAGATGCCGATGTCGGTCTTGCCGTCGCCGTCCCAGTCGCCGGTGACCGGCTTGTCGTCGGCCGAACCGAGTTCGGCCCACAGGTCGTCTTTGTCCCAGACGCCGTTGCCGTTGAGATCGATGAACCATTCGCCGTTCTTGAAAACGCCGACCTCGCTCACGCCGTCGCCGTTGAAGTCGCCGCTGACAGGAATGCCGCCCAGCTTGCCGAACGTGACGTGTTGATGGCGGCCGCCGGCCGCATGGCCGCCGTGCAACGTCCACAGCCCTTCAGTCATCTTCGAACTGTGCCACGCCGCCGCGTTGAACCGCGAGCCGGTCAGATGCAGTTGCGCGTTTCGCGCCGGCTGGGCGCCGCGAGGCAAGCCGGCGTCGATCACGCTCAAGTGCCAAGTCGTGCCCATCACGCCCCAACTGCCGTACAGATAGGGGGCGATCACCGGCGGCAACGAACCGGCGGCGGCGGGTGGGGCCGGCGGCAAGACGGGCGGCGGCAGGAAGGCCAAATTCTGCGGCGTGAGAAGCGGCTCGGGGTTGAAACTCGGCGTCGGCGGGGGCTGTTGGACCAGGATGATTTCGCTGAAGTTGTTGCTGGTCGAGAACTCGCCGCCCGCAATCGTGATCATGGCGATTGCGTCGTTGATCCCCACCGCTTGCAGCAAGGCATCGGACGCCGAGACGCCTTGGCTCGACACGCCGAAGCTGAGCAAGGTGGGGTTGATCGCCAGGCCGCCCAAGGTGCCGGCCGTGTTGATGCCGTCGATGTAGCCGTTCGGATGGACCTTCAGCACGGTGTAAATGCCCGGCGGCAAATTGACGAACTGATAAAAGCCGTTGGCGTCGGTGACGGCGGTGATCGGGTTGCCGTGGGCGTCGAGCAGCACTTCGCCGGCCGCATCGGCCAGTTCGAGCACGACGCCGGCCAACCGCGTGTCGTCCGGCGTCAACACGCCGTTGCGAATGCTGGGCAGGTTCTGCAAGATGCCCGGCAAGTCGGCGGCCGGATTGTTCGTGGCGATCGCCGGCCCATCCTGGAACACGAAGCCGGCGATGGCGCTGGGCGAGTCGACGCAGAAATCGTAATGCACGCCGCTCATGCCGCTGGTCAGCGTGACTTGCGTAATCAGGTCTTGCCCGGTAATGGCGCCGCCGGCCGAACCGATGTGCTCGTCGGCGTCGAAGTAGCCGGCGGGCAACAATTCGTGGACGCCATACGTGCCGGGCGGCAAGCCGACGAACGCGTAATGACCGTTGACATCCGTCAGCGCCGTGCCGATGACGGCGCCTTGGCTATCGAGCAGTTGGATCGTCACGCCGGCCAGGGGCGGCACGGTGGGATCGGTTTGGCAATCCTTGCCATTTTCGACCTTGACGTAGCCGCTGATGCCGACCGGCTGCACTTCGCAATAATCGTAGCCCGTGCCCTGCATGCCCGAGGTGAGCGAGATCGTGCTGATCGTGTTAACGTCGACCAGCACTCCGCCGGCCGAGCCAAGGTGATCGTCTTCGTCGAAGTAGCCGGGCGGCGTGAGCTTGTGGACCATATATGTGCCGGGCATCAGCCCTTGGAAGTCGTAGACGCCATTCGCGTCGGTTGTCGTGGTTTGCAGCAGATGGCCGGCCTG
>DATNEC010000133.1:0-4014 GCA_035606815.1 Pirellulales bacterium | reverse complement strand
TGAACCGATTCCAGGGGCTTTCGCCCCTGGCAACATGCTTTCGCCGCTAACGCGGCTGAATTCGGCCTTTCCGCCGCTGGCGCGCCGACCGAAGTGAGTCCCGTGGGGACGACAGACTGTTGCCAGGGGCGAAAGCCCCTGGAGCCAGTAAGCGCCCGACGCGTTCCTCAGCCCCGTCAGGGGCGACAGACCGAGGCGCCGCGAAGATGGCCAACTTTCCCACCAATCGTTTGGCCGTCTTCGGCGCCGGTTGAATGCCGATGGTCAGCAAGCCGCCATTGCCGATCAGGGCCCCAGACAGCGCCACTGTTCTTTCGCCCCTAACGGGGCTGATGAGTGTGGTTTTTTTCTGAACCGATTCCAGGGGCTTGCGCCCCTGGCAACATTCTTTCGCCGCTCACACGGCTTAATTCGACCTTTTCGCCGCTGACGCGCCGACCGAAGTGAGTCCCGTAGGGACGACAGACTGTTGCCAGGGGCGAAAGCCCCTGGAATCCTGAGCCGCCGCGTATCGATTCCTCAGCCCCGTCAGGGGCGGCAGACCGCGCCGCCCGCGAAGGTGGCCAACTTTCCCAACTTTTCCACCAATCGTTTGGCCGTCTTCGCCGCCGGTTGAATGCCGTGGCTTGGACCGGTTGCGCAGCGGTAGCCCTATTGGGCACGGGCGCGCTGCGGACCAATATATTCGGTCGGCGGCTTGGGGCGTGCTGCCAGGCCGCTGCATCTCTCGGCTTTTTCGCGGCGCCGTCGCCGAATTGACTTGGCCGCGGGAGGGCGTGAGAATCGGGCCGCTGGCCTCGCTTCCAGCAAGCCGAACCTCCAACGCGATGCGGGGACGCCTGATGTGGAATGCGATCGTCGATGGCGCCATGCCGCGGTTCTGGCCTCCGCGGCCCAACAAGTTTTGGACCGCGGCGCTCGAACCATGGCGCTACTGGTATTTGCGGCGCTACTATAAAATCGCCGAAGTGGCCGTCGAGGGCGCCGATGCTTTCGGCCGGCGGTTCGCCCCCGGCGACGGAGTGCTGCTGGCGCCGAACCACAGCCACGACAGCGATCCGCACGTGATGATGCAAGTCGGCCGGCGGCTCAAGCGGCAATTGCACTTCATGGCCGCCTGGCAAATCTTCCGCCCTCACGCGGGCCTCGACGGCTGGATCTTGCAGCGGATGGGCGCCTTCAGCGTCGATCGCGAGGGCTGCGACCGCCGGGCGCTGCACCAAGCCACCGAGATTCTGACCACCGGCCGCTCGCTGGTCGTGTTTCCCGAGGGCGAAGTCTATCGACTCAACGACCGGCTGACGCCGCTGTTGGACGGCGTGGCCTTCATGGCCTTGAGCGCCCAGCGCGAGCTGACGAAAACGGCGCCGGGCCGCCGCGTGTGGATCGTGCCGACCGCGATCCGCTACCGCTACGTCGACGACATTCGCCCAGGGATCGAAGCGGCCGTCGCCCGGCTGGAGCATAGCCTGCGGCTGAAGACGCCGCGCGGGGCCACGCTCGATGAGCGCATCTTGCACTACGGCGAGTTCCTGCTGACGATCCGCGAGAAGGAGAAGTTCGGCCATTCGTTCGAGACCTCCGGCTCGCTGGCCGAGCGGCTGGCGCTGCTGACCGAGTCGCTGCTGGCGCGGCACGAGACGGAATACCTGAAAAAGTCTCCCTCGGCCGAAACGGCGGCATTGCGCGTCAAGGCGTTGCGGCGGCGGCTGTTCGAGATTTGGACCGACGAAGCGGCCGGCGACGACGCGCGGCGGCAGGCCCGCGACGCCCTGGACGACGTGCAGTTGGCGCTGCAGGCCTACAGTTATCCGGGCAACTACATCAGTGAAAAGCCGTCGATCGAGCGAATGGCCGAGACGATCGAGAAGTTGGAAGAGGATCTCGACGGTTTCGCCAAGCCCAAGGGCCGCCGCCGCGCACGCGTCTTGTTCGGCGAGCCGATCGACCTCAGCGAAGCCAATTCCGGCGCCCGCCCCCGCATCGTCGCCGCGGAGACGACTGACCGGTTGGAAGCGGCGATCAAGGAGTTGATGCGAGCGGAAGCTTAGATCCCCGCGAGACATGAATTCATGAAGCTCGAACGTTCACAGTTGCGATCGCTGGTACTGGAGTACCTTCGGCACCATAAAACGGGGGGCCAAGTCGGTCTCTATAACGAAGCTGGTGATTTTTTCCATTGGTGGAACTGGAGAAAGCAACCGATCGCGTGTGCGGAAAACCAGGTGGCGCTTCATGAAATCTTTCATGAACTGTACATCGAAGGGATTATTGCGAGCGGCAGTCCAGGAGCGACGGGCCAAGACAGCATGGGTTGGCCATTTTTTTATGTTACCGAGTACGGTAATCGAGCATTGTCCGAGACAGAATTCCAGCCACACGATCCGGAGGGATTCGTCGATCACTTTAAAAGGAAGGATCGTGCCCCAAGCGCACAGCGATGTTATTCGTTACGTGGCGGAAGCCGTTAGTTGTTTCAAGCAACGCCTTTTGCTCGCATCTGCTGTGATGCTTGGCTGCGCGTCGGAAAAAGCGATTTTAGAGTTGGTCGACACGTTCGCGAGCGCTATCCACGATCAGAAGAACCGCGAGCGGTATCAAAGCGAAGTCGATCGAAAGACCATTAGTCGAAAATATGATGCCTTGTGGAAACGCTTGGAACCCGTCGCGTCACACTTGCCTGACGACTTGGGCGACGATTTAAAGTCAATTCTGGATGGTTCATTTCACTTGATTCGCACGACGCGAAATGATGCAGGTCACCCCGCTGGTAAATTGATCGATCGCGATACGATGCGGGGTAATCTTTTGCTATTTCCCGCGTATTGCCGGCGAGTGTACGCGTTGATTGAACACTTCCAACGGCCGCCTATCTGAGTACAACGCGATCTCCGATTTCGGCTTGAGCCAATGACATGAAGCGTAGAGCAAGCGTCCCCGCTTGCTTCGGAAAAGCGGAACGCCGCTCACTCCGCGGGCCGCTCGGAGAGTGGGGTGAAGCCGAATACGGCTTCGATCTCCTCGGCCAGGGCCGCCAGCCAGCCGAGCATTCGCACGTAGAGCCGCGGAAAACTTTCGACCAACTCGCTGCCGGCGCCGATCACGCCGTTCCAGTCGTCCTCGCGAAATGGGCCGGAGATGAGAAATTCCGCGAGGGTCGGCTCGGCCTTGGCGTGCTTGAACGGGTAGCGGGCCCGCGACAACTCGTACTGCATGTCGCGAATCTCCCGCGCCAAGAGGCTGACGTTCTTTTCCAGCAGCCCGCGGAGCGCGGCGTTGTCCTTCTGATCTGAAAGGTGCGAGGCCAGCGACATCAGCAGCACCATGCGGTTGCGCAACTGCAAATACGAACCGATCTGCGGCGCGGCGACGGCCAGCGCCGCGAGAATCCGCTGCGCCTCTTCGCAGCGCTGGTGCGCATCGGCCACGCGCTCGGCGACTTTCGGGTGCTCGAGCAGTTCGAGCGCCGCCAGCAGGCGGTGCTCGGACCAGCGCTCGAACAGTTCGAGCTGCGGCGAAAGCTGGCCCAGCCGCTGGTTCGCCCGTTGCCGCAATTGCAGCACCGCCGCGGGGCTGACCATCGGCTGACCGAAATCGGCCGGCTTGACCTTGATCCGCGCGGTCAGCAGCGCATCGGCCGTCTCCGCTTCGAGCAGTTGCGTATCGGCCTTGTCGTAGTCGGCGAAAGCGGCCGCATAGCCGGGCGCCGCCGAGAGCATTTGTTCGCGGGCTTGCCGCAGCAGGGCCAGCGTCTGGCGCGGATTGGCGCTTTCGCGCAGCACGTTGGGCAAGCGGATCGGCCGCAGGACGTTGAACGTCCCTTGGAAATAACGGGCCAGCGCCTGGGCGTCTTGCTTCAGCTTTTCCTGCTTGCCGAGCAACTCGGCGACCGGGTGCATGTCGGTCAGGCGAAAGTTCTTGCCGAACACCTGGCGGTAGAAATCGAACGTCGACGTTCTGCAAAGCGCCGCGAAATCGCCGAACAGCACGGTCGCCGGCGACTGGAGATGAAAC
>DATNEC010000122.1:0-13372 GCA_035606815.1 Pirellulales bacterium | reverse complement strand
ATTTCATGGGCGACGAATTCACCACCGGCGAGCGACCATCGCTGGAGCTGAAAGTCGCGGCGACCGGCGACATTTCGCGGATCGACCTGATCCGCAACAACGCCTATGTCTACGCCACATCGCCGCTGAAACCGAAGGCCGAGGTGAAGTACCTCGACATGGAACCGAAGGCTGGGCTGAACTACTATTACTTCCGCATTCAGCAGGACGACGGCCAGGTCGCCTGGGCCAGTCCGGTGTGGGTGAACTACGCGCCGGAAAAGGTCAAACGCTGAATCGAAGTTCTCCCAATCGACGCCGGGGAAAACCATAGAGACACAGAGGCACAGAGATCAGAGGGGGAAGATTTAATGCAAGCCGCGCCTGACACCAAATCCGTCAGCGACCTGTTGGACCTGCGAAAAGCGAAGATGCTTGTCGCAAACTCCGAGTACCAGCGTGGTGAGGTCTGGACTCGAGCGCAGCAGAAACGTCTAATCGACTCCGTGCTTCGCGGCTACCCGATTCCGTTGATTTATCTGCACCATATCGCTACCAAGGTGGCCGGGGCTACGCGCGAGGACTTCGAGATCATCGACGGCCAGCAGCGCATCGCCACGCTGTCCGACTTCAAGGACGGCGCATTCAAGCTCTTCGACCCCGTCAGGGACGCCGAGGAAGCCCGATTCCCCAGTTTCATCCAAGAGCAACCGTGTCCGTGGGGCGGTAAAACGTTTGACGAACTGAAACCTGCGTTGCAAAAACAGTTCTTGGAAACGCAGCTGTCGGTAGTAATGGTCGAAACCGCCGTGGCGAACGAGGCCCGCGACTTGTTCATCCGGTTGCAGGCTGGGATGCCACTTAATTCGCAGGAGAAGCGCGATGCGTGGCCGGGGAACTTTACCGAGTTCGTCCTCAAGATCGGCGGCAAGCCACAAGTGCCAAAGTATCCCGGCCATGACTTCTTCCCCGTCGTGATGAAGGCTAAGGCGCAGAAGCGCGGCGAGTCCCGCCAACTTGCTGCCCAGATGGTCATGCTGTACATGACCCACCGGGAGAGCGGCGGTGAGAAACTGTGCGACATTAACCGCGACGCCATCGACACCTTTTACTACAAGCATCTGGACCTCGACCTCCAGTCCGACGAGGCCAAGCGCTTCCGCGAAATCCTGAACCTCCTGACCCAAGCATTGTCCGACGGCAAGCGAAAAAAGATCATCGGGCACGAGGCGATCCATATGGTTCTTCTGATGGACAGCCTCATGGACGACTACACCCGCTCGTGGGCGGACAACTTCGGAGCCGCATTCGACAAGTTTCGGGAGGGCCTGGCACTAGGCAAGAAGAGCAGGCACGACGCGAAGCCGACAGAGTATTGGGTCCGCTACGGCCAACTTACGCGCGCTAATACGGACCGGGCCGACACGATCCTGCGACGGCATCAGTTCTTCGCAGAGAAGATGTACGAGTTTCTCAAGCCACAGATGAAAGACGCAACCCGCATCTATGGGGCACTGGAACGCGAACTGATCTACTACCGTGACAATAAGAAGTGCCAGCTTCCCGGCTGTGGCGGCGATGTGATGTGGGCCGACCACGAGATCCATCACGTCCGACTGCACTCCAAGGGCGGGCCGACCACAATGGACAATGGGGCGTTGATGCACAATCACTGTCACCCCAAGGGCGACAAGGCGACTGCTGACTTCGCGGAGCACTGGAAGAAGAGGCTGGCGGAGACATTGGCTCGCGAAATTCCGCATCCGTTGAAAATCGCCAAAATGTCTGACGAGGAGCGGGCTAAGCACGAAAAACGCGAGCAATTGCAGCGAGCCATCGGCCGCAAGGTTGCAATCCAAAACGGGCAAGTTGCCGACAAAGACGCGCTCGACACGCTACTCGAAATGCTGCCGCCTGAAATGCAGGCGAAAATTCGCGGCGAGTAAACTTGCTTGGCGACAAGCATGTCTCAACCCCCAGAAACAATTGTCTCTGGATGCTTTTATCGCACAAAAGAAGCAGGAGTAACTAGGAGCAGGAAATCGATTCCTTTTATAGATTATTGCATAAAGTGGAAAGCCCGTTTCCTTCCCTTGCCTTCCTTCCGATCTCCGTGTCTCTGTGGTTAGCCCGCCCCGCCTTTACCGGAACAGTTCCTTCCAAGATTGCGACTCTGATGCGACTGATACTCGTTTTGCTCGTCCTTGCCGCTTGGCTTTTGGGAACTTCCTCTGCCGAGGCCGAGCCGCCTAAATCGTTGGATCCGCATCTGGTCATTGAGTTGGTCGCGCGCGAGCCGGAGATCGTCACGCCGGTGGGGCTGGTTGTCGACGGCAAGAACCGCATCTGGGCGATCGAAAACCATACGCACCAGACCACCCCCGAATACCAAGGCCCCAAAAGCGACCGCATCCGTGTGTTCGAGGATCTCGACGAGCGCGGCCGCGCTCGCAAAGTGACGACCTTCGCCGAGGGTTTTCGCAATTCGATGAACCTGGCCTTCGGCCCCGACGGCTCGTTGTACCTGGCCATGCGATCGGAGATCCGCATCATCGCCGATCCGCACGGCAAGCGGGTCGATGGCCCGCCGGTGCTGAAGCTCGACACCAAGGGCGACTATCCGCACAACGGCCTCGGCGGATTGGCCTTCGGTCCGACGGGCGAGATGTACGTCGGCATGGGCGAGAACTTGGGCGTCGACTACAAGCTGATCGGTTCCGATGGAACGACGCTCTCGGGCAAGGGCGAGGGGGGCAACGTGTTCGCCTGCCGCGCCGACGGCGGGGGTCTGCGGCGCATCGCCACCGGGTTTTGGAACCCGTTCCATCTGGCGTTCGATGGCGCCGGCCGGTTGTTCGCCGTCGACAACGATCCCGACGCGCGCGGCCCCTGCCGGCTGCTGCACGTCGTCGAGGGGGGCGACTACGGCTATCGCTTTCGCTATGGCCGCAAGGGGTTGCACCCGTTCGATTCGTGGAACGGCGACTTGCCCGGCACGCTGCCGATGGTGGCGGGGACCGGCGAGGCGCCCAGCGGCATCATCGCCTATCAAGGCGCCGGCTTGACTGAAAAATATCGCGGCAGCTTGCTGACGACCTCCTGGGGCGACCACGTCATCGAGCGCTTCGAGCTCGTGCCGCGCGGGGCGTCGTTTCAGGCCACGGCCCAAACGGTCGTCCGCGGCGGCGAGGATTTCCGGCCGGTCGGCATCGCGGCCGGACCCGGCGGCGCGCTGTACATCACCGATTGGGTCGATCGCTCGTATCCCGTCCACGGCAAAGGGCGGATTTGGCGACTGCGGGCGAAACATCCGGGCTCGTCCGGCAAAACAACAATCGAGAGTCCGCCCGACGCAATCGCCTCGCCGGCCTTGGCGGCAATTCACGCGCTCAAGAAATCGCCGCTGGGGGCCGAACACGCGGTGATCGCCGGATACCTGGCCGACGCCGATCCCTTAGTGCGTTCGGCGGCGATCGATTGTTTAGGCCGGCCGGGCGCCGCCAAATTGCTGTCGCCGCAGTCGTCGGCCGCCGATCCGCAATTGCGGTTGGGGGTGCTATTGGCCCTGCGCCGCAGCGGCGAGCGGCAGGCCCGCGAACTGCTGCCGCAATTTCTCGACGACGAAAGTCCCGCCGTCCGCCGGGCGGCGATTCAATGGATCGCCGAGGAACGCCTGAACCAATTCGCCGACGCGCTGCCGGCCGCCGCCTTGAAATCGCCGACCTCGCCCGAACTGTTTCGCGCCTTGTTGGCCGCGCAGCATTTGCTCGGCGGCGGCGATCCGGGCGCCGAACCTTACGATGAGAGTCGGCTGTTGGCAACCGTCGCCGATCAGAAGCAGCCGGCGATGTTTCGGCGACTGGCATTGCAGCTTCTGCGCGCCGACCGCCCACAACTCACGACCCAGTTGCTGCAACACTTGCTCCGCGGCGAAGACTTGGGCTTGCAACTCGAAGCGGTCCGCACGCTCGCCTGGCGCAGCGACGAGGCCAGCCGCGCGTTGCTGCGGGCCACGGCCGCCGATGCGAATCGATCCGACGCGCTCCGCGCCGAAGCGCTGCTCGGGCTGGCTGGCGGCGAATTGACCGCCGCCGATCGCGAGATCTTGTTGGCGGCGCTCGACGAACCGGTCTTGCGCCGCGATGCTTTGCGCACGCTGCGGGCGGGGAAAAGCGACGGTGAAACGATCGGACGGATCAAGCGTTGGCGCCGAGGACTCCCGGCGAAAGATAAACGCGACGGCGAACTGGCGGCGCAGTTGCTGATGATTCTGGGCGGCGAGCAGGAGCGCGATTCCGAAATCGTTGGCGCCGTGCGCGAAGCCGCCGAGGCCCGCCCGGCCGATGAAGCCGCTTGGCGGGCTTGGCTGGCCGGCGAGGGAGACATGGCCGCCGGACGCCGCGTGTTCTTCCATCCGCAAGGCCCGCGTTGCTACGCCTGTCACCAGATCGAAGGCCGCGGCGGCGCGATCGGGCCGGAACTTTCGACGATCGGCCGCTCGCGTCCGGAGGAGCATCTGATCGCTTCGATCCTCAAGCCGAGCCAGGAAATCGCCCCGCGGTTCACCACCTGGACGATCGTCACGTCCGACGGGCGGCAATTCGCCGGGATGATCGTCGACGAGGATTTTTCGGGCCGCGTCACGCTGGCCGACGCCCAGGCCCGGTTGACCGTCGTGCCCCAGCAGATCATCGACCAGCGCGAGCCGCAGACCAGCTCGATCATGCCCGACAAGCTGGCCGAGCAAATGACGCCCCAGGAGTTCCGCGACTTGCTGGCCTTTTTGCGCGGATTGCGGTGAGGGGGATCGTGAGGCGCCAAGCAATGCTTGGGCCGCGTTGCGTCCTCGCCCGCCGATCGGCGCGACGCGCGCCTGGAACTACCTTGCAACGAGTTCGTCGCGATACGCGAACAGCGCGGGCGTGCCGCCGGTGTGAACGAAAACCACCGGCTGATCGGCGGGCAACCGGCCGCCGCGGACGTCGTCGATTAAGGCCCCCATCGCCTTGGCTGTGTACACCGGGTCGAGCAGAATGCCCTCGGTGCGCGCCAACAGGTCGAGGGCCTCGCGGCCGGCAGGCGACGGCACGCCGTAGCCCGGCCCGATGTAGTTTTCGTTCGATTCGACGTCGGCACCTTCGACCATCGCCGGCAAGCCGATCAATTCGGCGGCCCGGTTGGCGGTGGCGGCGAGGTCGTCGGCGTGTTCCCAGGGCCACTTGATGGGCGCGATGATCTTGAGCGAGAATTCGGCCCCCAGCGCCGCTTTGCCCAGTTGCATGCCGGCGCCGGTCGAACCGGCCGAGGCGACGTAGACGGCGCTCGGCCGCTCGCCGGTTTCCAGGCATTGCTCGACAATTTCCGCCACGCACAGCGCGTAGCTCACCGCCGCGCGCGGCTTGACCACTTCGTTGTCCCAACAATAGACTCGCCGCCCTTCGGCCCGCAGCTTCGCCGCGACGGCGGCGATCTCGGCGTACAGCTCCATGCCCAGCGGCAGAGGGACGATTTCGACCTTGGCGCCCAGCAGGTAATCGAGCAGCAAATTGCCCTGCACCTCGGCCGAATGGTCGCCGCGGCCCAAGATCAAGCGGCACTCCAAGCCCAGCTTGGCGCAGGCGGCGGCCGTTTGGCGGCAGTTGTTCGATTGCACGCCGGCGCCCCAGACGAGCATCTCGGCGCCTTGCTCCAGCGCGTGGCCGAGGATGAATTCGTTGTGCCGGGTTTTGTTGCCGCCGAAGGCCAGCCCGGTGCAATCGTCTCGCTTGATGAAGACTCGCGGCCCGCCCAGCGCGGCCGAAAACCGCGGCAGCTCTTCCAGCGGCGTCGGCAAGTGGCCCAGGGCGACTCGCGGCAGCCTCGCGGCGTGGCCTCGCAACTCGGCGGTATTCAATTGCGGCGATACTTGGCTCATCGGTTTCTCCTTCTTTGCCTGCACGTAGAGCAAGCGTCTCGCTTGCTTCTACTGCGCCTGACGGTTAGGCACCATTCTGCGGCACGTGAGTAGGAAGTGCAACGACTGGCGCCGCCGCGTCGCTACTTGACTTTCGACCGGCGCACTGTCCACACGCAAACCGCAATCAAGCAGGCCGCCAACAGCCAAGCCGTTCCCACATCGGCGACCAAGGGAACCCACCACCAGTCCCTCCAACCGGGCAAGGGCGAAATCAACAGCGCAACCATTCCGCTGAGACCGCCGATCAGCGGAACGAGACTGCCGCCCTTTTTTCTGAACCATGCCCTGACCACGGTTGCGTCGTTGTCGGCGACGATCAACACGCAAAGGGCCGACAGCACAATGAAGAAGAACCATTGCATCGGAGCGAGCGATTAAGCCAGCGGCAGACAGAGCGACTCAAGACCTGTATCTTAGACCTTGAACTTCGTACCTGGAACCTGGAACTTGGAACCGAAAACCGCGTCTTCCATCGCAGAGGAGCTTCCCGGTGACCACGCAACCAACCCTTGCCGCAAAACAAACCGCCCCCTTCGGTCTCTGGCCCAGCCCGATCACGCCGGGCAGCCTGGCCGAAGGCAAGCGACTCGACGGAGTCTGCTTCGATAGCGACGGCCGAACGCTGGTCTGGCTCGAAGGGCGCTCGGGCAAGGGCGTGCTGGTGGCTCAGAACATCGGCGACGCGGCCGGCGGCGATTCGCCGCGCGACCTGACGGCCGAACTGAGCGTGCGGGCCGAGGTCGGCTACGGCGGCGGAGATTTCACCGTCCACGGCGGCTACGCCTACTTCGTCGTCCACAAGACGGGCCGCATCTTCCGCCAGCCGCTCGCGGGCGGCGCGGCCCGGCCGATCACGCCGGCCTTCGGTTCGGCCTCGTCGCCGGTCGTCTCGCCCGACGGCCGCTTCGTGGCCTACGTTCACAACTACGAAGACCGCGACTGCGTGGCCGTCGTCGATGCGGCGGGCGAAAGCTGGCCGCAGATTCTGACCGCGGGCCACGACTTCTATATGCAGCCCCGCTTCAGCCCCGACGGCCGGCATTTCGCCTGGATCGCCTGGGACCATCCGAACATGCCGTGGGACGGCACGCTGCTCTATCTCGCCCCGCTCGAATACGATGCTCGCGGCCTGCCGCGGCTCGGCCCGCCGCGCGTCGTGGCGGGAGGCGCCGACATCAGCGCGTTTCAGCCCGAGTTCACGGCCGACGGCCAGCAGTTGCTCTACGTCTCCGACGAAAGCGGCTGGGGACGGCTGAGCATTTACGATCTGGCCGGCGGCAAGCATCGGCCGCTCACGCCCGAGGGCGTCGAATACGCCGCGCCGGCCTGGGTGCAAGACGTGCGCACTTACGCCGTCTCGGCCGACGGCCGATACGCCGTCGCCGCCGGCAACCAGCGCGGCTTTCAGCAACTGCGGCGGATCGATCTGGCCAGCGGCGACAGCCAGCCGGCCTCGGAACTGTCCGACTATTCCGAAATCTCCTGCCTGGCCGCCTCGCCGTCGGGCGACCGCATCGCCTTCATCGCCAGCGGGCCGACGCTGCCGCCGCGCGTCGTGCTGCACGACTTTTCGTCCGGCGAAACGCGCGTCGTCGCCCGCTCGACCGGCGAGACCGTTTGCCGAGAGGCCCTCGCCCCTTGCGAGCCGCTCTCGTGGACGACGGCCGGGGGCGAAACAGCCTACGGGTTGTTCTACCCGCCCTCCAGCGATCGCTACTCCGGCAACGGCCGGCCGCCGCTGATCGCGCTGATCCACGGCGGGCCGACGTCACAGGTCAAAGCCGGCTGGCGGGCAGACGCCCAATTCTTCGCCACGCGCGGCTACGCGGTGCTGTACGTCAACTATCGCGGCAGCACGGGCTACGGCCGCGACTACATGCTGCGGCTGCGCGGCAATTGGGGCGTGTGCGACATCGAAGACGCGGTCAGGGGCGTCGAGCACCTCGCGGCGGCGGGCCGCATCGACCGCAGCCGGACGGTGATCATGGGGGGCAGCGCCGGCGGCTTCACGGTCTTGCAGACGATGGTCGAGCGGCCCGAGGCGTTCACGGCCGGCATCAGCCTGTACGGCGTGGCCAACCAGTTCGGCCTGGCGGCCGATACGCACAAGTTCGAGAGCCGCTATCTCGACACGATGCTCGGCCCCTTGCCCGAGGCCGCCGCGCTCTACCGCGAGCGATCGCCCGTCTTCCACGCCGCGAAAATTCGCCGCCCGCTGGCCGTGTTCCAGGGGAGCATCGACACGGTCGTGCCCCAAGACCAATCCGACCAGATCGTCGCCGCGCTCAAGCACAACGGCACGCCGCACATCTATCACGTCTACGAAGGCGAAGGCCACGGCTGGCGGAAGCGCGAGACCATCGAGCATTTTTACAAGGCGGTGGATGGGTTTTTGCGGACGTATGTGATTTTCGCGTAGGGCGGGCAATGCCCGCCTGGAGAGGCGGCGTATACGGTTGCCAACTCCCGCAGCGACCGCCAAAATTGGGAAATGGCATCGCCTCGCCCGACAAGTGAGCCTCCTTCGCCCAGCCTCGCAGTCCTCGAAGGCGGCACGGACGCTGGATCAATGCTTGTTTTCGATCCCGCGGCGCTCCCGGACGACTACGACAGCCGAATGCGCAAGAACCCCCTCGCGGTCATCGAGCCGTTGGCCAACGAAGGACGGATCTATTGGCTCGACACGCATGCAGACGGTGGCTACAGCCTGGGCGTTTGCATTGACGGTGAACTACGGCCCGAACATGTGGCGTTCGCGCGGCAGTTCGGTGTTGCCGAACGATTCGAGGCGCCGAGCGGTAGGTTGTATTTTGCCGGCATCGAATACGCATTTCGGCACGACAACTCGTTTCTTCGCAAACATCCGCAGATGGGATCATGCGAGCAAATTGCCGCCGGCATTTACCAGCTCACGATGTATGAAATGGATTACCCGGAAGACTTCCACGAAATACTCTTGCGGCAGCGGCTCACCGCGGGCAGGTTTCGGGCTTACTCTCTGATGAGTTGGCTAGTGCCGCTCGGCTGCACGAGCGCTCTGGCGATGATTGCGAGCGCCGTCGCGCTTGGGCTGCGAGCATGGAGTTACACGGCACTCCCCCTCTGCCTAGCATTGATTTTGCCGGTGCTGCTTTTGTCACGGTTACGCCCCTACCGCGAGGCGCTGCAGGCGAAGCATGCCGTCGAACGCGAGTACCCCGATTTCCTAGCGGTTCTGCGCCCGCCCAATCGTTGAGACGGACGCTGGCATTTCGTGGCAACGTCAATCTGGACCGGTTCGCGTCAATAGTGGCCGGGCGCCCTCGCCCGGCGGGCTTATTCCCCTCTCCCTTCGGGAGAGGGTTAGGGTGAGGGCTGCCGCGACTTCGGAAAAATCGCAACTCGGCGTCAACAATCCAAAATCGCAAATCCAAAATCCAAAATCCGCGTCACCCGCCCCGCGAGCTTCCCCATGCAATCCACTTGCCATCCGGCGAAAACACGGCGTCGCTGTTATGAGCGCCCGCCTGGCCGGGCAGTTCGATGCGGGGCTCGAGGCCCTCGGGGTCGAACAGGTGCAGCCGCTCCTGCCCGCCGGTCGAAATCCAAGCCAAAATCCGCTTGCCGTCGGGCGACCAGTCGGGCTGCCAGCCGACGCGGTCCTCGACGATCGCCTGCGGCGTCTGCTCGGCGGCGGCCTCGACCAGGGCCAATTCGCCACGGCCGCCGGCAAAGGGCGTGCCCCCTTTGTAACCGACGAAGGCCAGCCGCTTGCCGTCGGGCGACCAGCAGCCGCCGATCAGGTGGTCGTAGCCGCGCGGGAGCACTCGCGTCAGGCTGGCCTCGAAAATGTCGTAGATGTAAAGGCTCCAATAGCCTTCGTGCTGGCTGGCGACGACAAGTTTTTCGCCGTCGGGCGACCAGCGGGGGCGCAGACCTTCGCAAATCCATTCGCGCCCCTCTCCGTCGACGTTCATCACGTACACGCCCGGCCGCTGGCCTCCCTCGTGCTGGGCGCCCAGATAAAACGCCAGTTGCTTGTCGTCGGGCGACCACTGCGGCCCGCAGCCATACCCTAAATCGACGCTGCCCAGGTCTTTGGCCTTGTCGCCCGCCTCGGCCGGCGGTCCTTCGGCCGGCGAAAGCGTTTCGAGCATGATGCGGCACTGGCGGTAGTTTCTGTTCGGCGGCGCCGCATCGTACAGCAATCGCTTCGCGTCATGCGACCAGGCCGGCGAGCCGAGCCAGCGCTCGTCGTTATGGCTGACCTTTCGCACCTCGCCGCCATCGACCTTCATCACATAAATCGCCGCCCGCGTCTGGCCGAGGGCCGGCGCGGCGCCGACGGCCAAGAGCATCGCAGGCAGCCAGGCGTTTTGGATGAGAGCCAAAAACTTCGCCTCCATGAACTCGGTCTCCTTCAATGAGCGCTGAGCCGCGCGAATGCTATGCGTATTCGAGCATCGCGGCGACGGCCCGGCAAGCGAATCGCCGGATTCGCTGGGAGCGGATTGGTAGAGTGCGCATCGCCCGGCAAGAACGCCCGACGCTGCTCGATATCAGCAGCCGAGCCGAGCTTCGGAAGCGTGGTGAAGATGTCGCGCAGATACACATGCTGCGTGGCCCTAGGCCGCTGCCCGCCTCAACAAGTTGTGACTGCGGTTCTCTCGGTTGTAGGCCAAGTCGCGTTCTTTAGCGAGACTGATTGCTGCTGCCGCGATCTTTTCGGTCTTGCTTGCGTATGCACGCGATCAACAAGAAGGAACCCACGATAAACACTGGCAGCGCCACGGCATAACCTGGCCAAAACGCGGGCTGATGTATTCTGTTGGCCCATCCAATGGCGAGGAGCGTGCCGTAGCCGCCAAGGCAAAAGAGCGCCACCGCGATGTTTATCATGACCGATCTCTTGCGATCTTCTACCACGTTGCCATTATAGCCGAGTAGGTTAGGCTTCAGCCCAGTAGGTTATGCTTCAGCATAACATGAATCGCCTAAAATCGTTATGCTGAAGCATAGCCTACGTTCCTATGAGGCGCCGCGCCCACTAAACTGAGAATAACAGCCGAGTCTCGCTCTCGCATTGAGCGTTTTGTTTCGAGGGGAGGTTCACGCCCGTGGACGTGCCGATTCTGATTGCCGCCAAGTCGCGAAAGGAACCGGGGGCAGTCATCGAAATCGATTGTCCGCGGTGTGGAGCGGCGGGCGTCGCCGGAGCGCCGTATCGGCAAGTCGACAATCTGTGCGCTTTCTACTTCCTGCCGTTGTTCACAATCCGCAACACGTTCGTCGAGTGTACGGCCTGCCGGACGAAGCTGAGGTCGAGCGTCGATCTCGATGAATTGCTGCGGTCTTCGCAGGGCGAACTCAACGACTTTCTCTCGCATGACGTTTCGTTCGTCGTCAAGTTTCTCGCCATCGCATCGCTCGTGCTGTGCCTGGCGCCCATCGCCGGGTTCGCGCTCTCGATTCTCACTGTACTTCTCACGCTCAAGACGGCCGGATGGCCGCGCACGCTCGGCCGAATTAGCCTGATTATCTCAGGGCTGGTTATGCTGGCTTTTGTTGGGCTGCTGGCGATGGGGAAATGAGCCCTACTTGTCCTTGAACCGCTCGTCGACGATCGGCGCGTCGGCCGGCAGGGGGATGCGGTTCGAATCGACGATATCGCCATCGACCACCAACTCGATGAAGGTCGCGTACATCCAACGCGGTGGTTTTTGTCGCCGCATGGCCGATCGGATAGTCTCGGCTATGGGCCGGGCGGCGGGCCGGCTTGTCCGGCCGGCGGGCCGCCGCCCATGGGATTGGCCATCATCTTTTTGACCTTATCAATCGCCGTCTTGAACTCCTTGGCGTCGATCGAGCCGTCGGCATTGAGGTCGGTTTGATCGAAATAGGGCGACGGATTCTCTTCACGGCTTAGCTTTCCGTCGCCGTCTTTGTCGAGTTCCTTGAAGGTGGGCAGCTTGAAACCGGCCAGGCCGCCGGGAGCGGGACTTCCGCCTGTTCCAGCCGCTGGCCCGCCTGTTCCGGCCGCTGGCCCGCCTGTTGCGACCGCTGGCCCGCCTGTTCCGACCGCTGGCCCGCCCGCTCCGACTGCTGGCGCGCCGCCAACAGCTCGATCACCAGCCGCTCCGCCTGCTTGCGAATTCGCCGGGCCGCTTTCGGCGCCAACTTTCGGCCCCGCGGCCGGGCCGCCGGGGGGATTGGGCGCAGCACTGCCCGCTCCAGGCGGATTCGGTTCGGGCTTCGCCTGGCTGGCGCCAAACCGCTGATTGACGTCGACGGCATCGGCCTCCACGACTTTTTCGGCGGTGTCGGGTATGTCGGCCCGCGGGTTGAGCAGAACGAGTTCCCCTTCTTTCAGTCCGTCGAGCACCTCGATCACGGTGTCGTTGGTGCCGCCCAACAGCAACTCGCGCGATTCAATCCCGTCGCGGGTCGTGACATAAGCGCGAAGCTTGCCGCCGCGTTCCACGATGCATGGCACCGGAACCTGCAACGCGCCTTTCTTCTGAGTCACGAGGATCTCGATTTGCGCGGTCATGCCGGGCTTGAGACCTGCCGGCTCGCCGTCGATCTTGATCAGCGTCGCGTATTCCTTCGCGTTGCCTACGAAAAAATTCGTGGCCTCGGGCTGGTTGGAAATCGACGTGATCTCGCCTTGAAATTCGCGATCTTGAATCTTGATTAGGGCCCGCATGCCAAGGCGAAGCTGTTCGATCTTCGACTCGTGGACGAGCGCCTTGACCTGCATGTTTTTCAAGTCGGGCAGCCGCACGATGGCCTGGAACTGATTGACCTGCGCTCCCAGGTCGATCTTTGGTCCTTGCTGAAACGGGTTGCTCCTGTCGTTGGCATAAACGACCATGCCGTCTTGCGGCGCCGCGATCGTGCAATCCGCGAGCTGGTCTTGAAGCCGTTTCAGTTGGTTCGATTCTTTGGTGAAGGCCGCGATTTCCGAATTCATGAGCGCTTCGGCGCTGTCTCGCTTGCTCGTCAGCTCTTCCAACGTCTTGGCGCGGGTGAAATTTTCGAGCACCTCTTTGGTCAACTCGGCCACCTCGACGTCGAGCCTGGCCTGCTCGACGCCGAACTCCTTCGATTCCACGTCGAGCCGCGTCACGTAGCCCTTGCGATGCGTCGTGAGGCTGTAGCTCAATTGATTCTCGATCGTCAGCAGGTTCTGCTTCGCGACGACGATGTCGGCCTCCGCCCGTCGCACGTCCCGGCGGAAAGTGCCCTGTTCATATTCGGCGACGGCGATCTTGGCGGCGGCGAAGTCCTTTTCGGATGAGATCTTCGCGGCTTCCGCTTTGGCCACCGCGATCTCTTGCGTGAGGATCGAGTCTTCAATGCTCGACGAATCGAGCCGCACCAGCCGGTCGCCCTGTTTCACGCGGCTGCCGTCAGGCACGATTTCCAGAATCGTAATCGGGCCGGGCACTTTGCACT
>DATNEC010000120.1:0-4219 GCA_035606815.1 Pirellulales bacterium | reverse complement strand
CCAACATGACGAAGCACTTTGTGCTTGGTTGGGTGCCTGGGGCTGAGCCGAAGGCGAAGCCCCAGAATGAGTTTCTTCTGGGGCACGCTGCGCTTTGCCCCAGCCACCCTTCATCCAAATTGAAAAAATGAACAGCCGTGGGCGATCCGGGCTTGCTCTTGCCGCCTTGCGCGGGGGCGGCGACAATAGAAAGGTGGATTCTTTTTGGATCGGAGTCGCCATGGCCCAAGCTCCCGATGCCGCCGAATTGACCGTCGCTGACATGCTTGAACGGTTCGGCCCAATTCCCGCACGTCGCATTCGGCACGATCCGCGTCCCGGCACGGCCACCGAACAAGACGTGGTCGAGCTTTCCTTGCACGAAGACCGGCTGTATGAACTCGTGGACGGAATCTTAGTGGAAAAAACGATGGGCGCTTATGAATCGTACTTGGGCTGCTTGCTGAGCCATTTTTTGACCGGCCACGTCCTCGAACACGGCCTGGGCATTGTCCTGGGGGCTGACGGCATGGTTCGCTTGGCGCCGGGACTCGTGCGGATTCCCGATGTTTCCTTCATTTCCTGGGACCGCTTTCCGCGGCGCCAAATTCCTCGCAATCCGATTCTCGGTTTAGCGCCCGACCTGGCCATTGAGGTGCTCAGCAAGGGGAACACGAAACAGGAAATGGCCCGCAAGCTCGAAGATTATTTCACGTCGGGCGTCCGACTGGTTTGGTATTTGGATTCCAAGACCGCGACGGCCCAATGCTATACGAGTCCCAAGTCCGAGACGATCGTACACGCCAACGAATCGCTGGACGGCGGCCTCGTGCTGCCGGGCTTTCGCCTGCCAATCGCGTCGCTTTTCGAAGAACCCAAAGCGCCGTAAGATTTTTGCCAAGCGGGATTCATCATGGCCGTTAGGCGACTTGAACGGATTCCAAAATCTCGCCGATCTCTTTGACGGCCGTTTCGAGCGAGGTGACCGCCATTTTGAAACTGGTGTGGGCAGAGACTTGCGGCTGCAGTTCGGCGAAATCGGTCGTTGCTTGCCGCAGCTTGGCGAGCTTCTTGTGCGCGAGCTTCAGATACTCGGCGGCGTCCTTCGCGTTCCAAGCCGGGCCAAGCGCCAAGCTGTAGTCGTAGAGCACGCGGACGATCTCGATCAGTTCCTCGTCCTCTTCGGCCTCTTCCGAATGCTTGACGAACGTGCGCACCATCCAGACGTGGCTCAACAGGGCGTCGATGCGGTGCATGGCTTCGTCGGCGGTCATGGCCCATTCTCGTGCAAGGGACGGCTTGCTTGATGTCCGAGCAAGATACTCGATCGGCGAACGGATTTCGAGCCGGCCCGCCGAATCAGACGGAAACGTCGCCGAACAGGGCGTAAAGCTTGGCATCGAGCAGGCGCCCGTCTTTGCGAAAGTGCCGCTTCAAATAGCCCTCCTGTTCGAATCCGCACTTTTCCAGCACGCGCGACGAGGCGTTGTTGAAAGCGAACACCCAAGCCGTGATTTTGGCGAGGCCGAACTCGGCGAACGCCCAGCGGCATGCGACGGGAACCACCGCGCTCATGATGCCGCGCCCCCAATAAGGCTTGGCCAGCCAATAGCCGATTTCCGCCCGATGCGCGCCGTCGACTTCCAACCCGTCGAATCCGCAGCAGCCGATCAACTCGCCAGCGGAGTTGCGGATCGCCCAATGCACCGGCTGGCCGTGCCGATCGGCGGTTTTGGAGACGATCTGCAACCAGGCTTCGGCGTCAGCCTCCGTATAGGGGTAGGGAATCCGCAGGGTGCAGTCGTAGATCTCTTTCGCGGCCAAATGCTCGACGAACGCCGGCTTGTCCGCGGGTCGAATCTCTGTAAGACACGCTTGGTCGTTGACGAGGAGTTTCATTCCAGACGGCCCATTCGAAAATCTCTTCGCTCGCCGCGCGGTTGACATCCGGGGCGCCATAGGTTTTGCTCTTACTCGGCCCGACTATCTTCCCACACGGACACTCTTTAACCAACGCGGGTTCGAGCGCCCGCCAAACTATTTCGAGAACCCGCCAAGGCTAGCGTAGCCAGCCTGTCGCGATTTGTGCATGAAGTACGTATTGGCCCTGGCGTTGATTTTGCGGCTGCTGATTCCGGCGTTGGGCTATCTGACGGCGCCGGGCGGCCCGTTGGTGCGCGAGCCGGATAGCCCAGGATATATCCGCGCGGCGGAAGAACTGGTTCGCTTGGGGCGCTTCGGCCGACCCGGCGAGCCGGAGCTGATGCGCACTCCCGGCTACCCGCTGCTGTTGGCGCCAGGCGTTTGGCTGGCTTGCGTCGAACGGGCGGCGATCGGTCTGCAAATCGGCCTGGGCTGCCTGACGACGTGGCTCGTCTATCGGCTCGGGCAATTGACGTTCGAGCGAGACGATTGGGCGCTGGCCGGCGCCTTGGCCTATGCTTGCGAGCCTCTCTCGGCGCTTTACTGCAGCAAGCTGTTGAGCGAAACCTTGTTCACCGCCACGATCGCCGCGGCGACGGTCTTCGTGCTGCGATTCGTGCGGCGCGGGGCCAACCGCGATTGGTTGGCTTCGGCCTCGCTGTTCGCCGCGGCGACCTACGTCCGGCCGATCGCTTATTTCTTGCCGATCGTGGTCGCCCTATCGGTGTTGCTCTCGATGTGGAGCCGAGCGCCGTCGAAAGGACGGCTGCTGTTGCAAGCATCGGGCTTCTTGTGCCTCGCCTGCGGCCTGGTCGCCGCCTGGCAGGTGCGAAACTACGTCGAGGCCGGCTATCCGAAATTCTCGGCGATTTCCGACATCAATCTGTATTACTACCAGGCGGCCGGGGTCTTGGCCGCCGAGCGCGGCGCGCCGCTGGGCGAGGTGCAGAAAGAGCTTGGGTATGGCGACGACGAAGTCTACTTCCGTCTTCATCCCGCGCAGCGATCTTGGTCGCAGACCAGGCGGCTTGCGTTTTTGCGGCGCGAGGCGGTCCGCATCATCCGCGAGCGGCCGGGCTTGATGTTGAAGGTGCAACTGGCCGGCGTGTTTGGAATGCTGGCGGACGTCGGAACCAATGCGTACCTTGGCTTCTTCCGCCTGGACGACGACCGAGACCGGCCGCGTCGGCTTCGCGCGGACGAATCCTCGCTCGCCAGGCTACGACGAGCGTTTCGCGAGAAGCCGCTGCCCCTCGCGTTCCACGGTCTGCTCTGCGCGGCCTTGCTAAGCTATTGGGCAGGCGGCGTCGCCGGCGCGATCTGCGGCCGGGTTTGGCGCAATCCTGCCGCACGGCTCCTGATAGGCATAAGTTGCTATTTTCTCGTCCTGTCTGGCGGACCCGTCGGCTCTCATCGCTTCCGCCTGCCGATCGTACCCGTTATTTCGCTCTTGGCGGGTTGCGGCGCCGCGAGCGGCTTGGCCGCGGCAAGGCGATTCAGAAGTCGCGGCACGGGCGATTCTCGGTAAATGGATTGATGGCCCCTCGGGAAACCGCGGCTGGGATCATCGGCGCAAGCCAGCGAGCACAGGAAGTCTGCGCAATGCTTGAGCATCCGCGGAAGCTATACGGCTTGGCGCGAAAAAACCTATTTTTCCGGCAGGAGCGGGCGAAGAACTCTAAGCAGCCTTGCTCAAGCGCCGGCAGGGGGCGGCATCCGCGCCGTAGCGGGATTGCCGACTTCGATCCTTCGACTCTCAGGGAGAAACCCACGATGAAACGATGGATGAGAATCGCGATCCTGTTTGCGATGACGTGCTCAGGCGCCCACGCCGTGACGGCGGGACCGTTTCGCCACAATTCGCTCCTGCGGCATTATGGTCCGCCCGGCGTTTATCCGGCCCACTATTACGACCACTATGCGCCGCCGACGGGTTACGGTCATTGGGGACTAAGAACCTATCAGGCATTCGGCGTCGGGTACAACAGCTATCCGTATCCCTATCGCGCGTACTACGCCGGCTATGGCTATGGCGGCTACAAAACCGGCGAGAGTTTTCCGCTGTTCAACAATTATGGCTACGCCTATCCGCCGCAAACCGGCACGCCGCCGAAGGACGGGCCTCAGCGAGGGACGTATGGTTCCGCGCCCGCGGCCGAAGAGCCGCAGGAAGATTGAACGGCCCCACCCTCATCGGTCGACGACATTCGCCGCGGTCGCAGTCCGAGGGCGGCCAACACGGATTATTCACGGTTGTCGCGAATGATCGCCCTAACAAATCACATAAATCACATCTAAATAATCGCGCGGCTGTCTG
>DATNEC010000105.1:0-7454 GCA_035606815.1 Pirellulales bacterium | reverse complement strand
TTGGCGAAGAAAAGCGCGCGCGGCCTCGTGCATTTTTCCGGGCGAAGCCAAACGCCGTCGGCAAAGACAATTACGAGCGGCGATTCATCAGGGCCTCGATCTCCTCGGCCTCGACCGGAATCGAACCCATTAGGTCGAGGGGGCCATCGGCCGTCACCAGCACGTCATTTTCCAGCCGGACGGCGAAGCCTTCCTCGGGTAGATAAAGGCCCGGCTCGACCGTCAGCACCCAGCCCGCGGCGAACGGCTCGTGCATCAGACCCACGTCGTGGACGTCCAGCCCCAGCGGGTGGCCCAAGCCGTGCATGAAGTATTTGCGGCAGGCCGGCTCATCGGGGGTTTGCTTTTTCACGTCATCGGCCGTCAGCAACCCCAAGGCCAGCAACTCTTCATTCATCATCATCTGCGCCTCGCGGGTCCAGTCGCGGTGCAGCTTGCCGACGACGGCCCCGGCGATCGAGGCCCGCATCACGCGCAGCACGGCGTCGTAGACGGCGCGCTGGCGGGGCGTAAAGCGACCATCGACGGGGATGGTGCGAGTCAAATCGGCGTTGTAATTCGCATAGTTGGCCGCCACGTCCATCAGCAGCAGTTCGCCGGCCCGACACGGCTGATCGTTGGCGATGTAGTGCAGCACGCAAGCATTGGCGCCCGAGGCGACGATCGGCGTGTAGGCGAACTTCGCCCGGCGCCGAGTGAATTCGTGCGAGAACTCGGCCTCGATCTCGTATTCCATCACGTCGGGCCGCACGAAGCCGAGCACGCGGCGAAAGCCCTCGTCGGTGATCCGAATGGCTTGCTTGAGCAGTTCGATTTCGGCGGGTGACTTCGCAACCCGCAGCTTGTGCATCAGCGGCGCCAGCCGGCGATAGTCGTGCAGCGGATAGCGGGCCTGGCAGTCCTCGACGAACCGCGCGTCGCGAGTTTGCACTTCGACCGCCGCGCGCCGGTGCTCGTTGGCGTTCAGGAAGACCTGCTCGGCGTCGCAGATCAGCCCATGAAACGTCTTGGAAAAATCGCCCAGCCACTTGACCGTGCGAATGCCGGAGACTTGAGTCGCCTCGTCCTTCGCAAGCTTGTGGCCTTCCCACGTCTTGAGCAGCTCGTTCGGCTCGCGCAAGAACAAAACTTCGCGCAGCTTCTCGTCGTGGGCGTCGGGGGACAAAACCAAGATCGACTCTTCTTGCTCGACGCCCGAGAGGTAGAACAGATCGGCATTGGGCACGAGCGGCAGCGAGCCATCGGCGTTGGTCGGCAGAACGTCGTTCGCGTTGACGACCGCCAGCGACCTCGGCGGAAGCAGTTGTTTCAGACGAGCGCGATTCTCAACGAACAAAGAAGCGTCGATCGGAGCGTGTCGCATCAAAAGAACCTCTTCCTGTTTGGCTTTTCCGATGAATCGCCTGCTAATCCGTGTTTTATCCGTGTTTCATCCGTGGCTAAGATGCGAAGACCGCATCCAACGCTAGTCCCCCGGCTTGGGCTTCGCGGCGGGAGCGTCGCGCAACGCCAGCTCGCGGTGTGCGTGGAATCGGGCGGTCCACAGTTGTTCCAGTTCGCGCACCTTCTCGGGACGTTCTTGGGCCAGGTTTTTCGACTCGCCGCGGTCGGTTTCGAGATCGTAAAGCTCCCACGGCGCCTCCTTGCCGGCGGCGACCAATTTCCACGAGCCGACGCGGACCGCCCGGTTGCCTTCGTGCTGCCACCAGAGGCAGTCTCGCGGAATGTCGCCGTCCTTGGCCAGCGCCGGCGCCAGGCTTTTGCCGGGCGGAGGCGGAACCGGCTTGCCGTCCCATGTCTCGAAGCGTTTGCCGCCCGAAAGCTCGAGCACCGTCGGCACGAGGTCGATTACGTGGCCCGCCGTGCTGCGCAGTTCGCCGCGAGCGGCGATCCCTCGCGGCCAATGCACGAGGAGCGGCGTCGAAATGCCCCCCTCATGGACCCAGGTCTTGTGGCGGCGGAACGGCGTGTTGGCGACCGTCGACCAGCCCGGCCCCAGGCACAAGTGCGACGCGGCCGAACCGCGGGGCGCCGCGGGGTCGTGGCCGTCGTCGCGGACCATGATCTCGGCGCTGGCGCCGTTGTCGCTGAGGAACACGATCAGCGTGTCATCGAGCGCGTTCATCGCTCGAAGCTGATCGAGCACGCGGCCGATCTCGCGGTCCATGCGATCGACCATGGCCGCGTGGATTGCCATCTTGTCGGATTGAAACTCGCGCTGATCGTCCGTCAACGCATTCCAAGGCAACGGCCGGTTGACCTCGCCCGGACCGAGCTGCTCGATCGCTTTGGGAAAATCGTAGGGCGGGCCGACGTCGCGCTCCGGCGCCGACAGCCCGCAATCGACAAGGCCCATTTGTTTCATTCGCTCGTAGCGGCGGCCTCGCACGGCCTCCCAGCCGTCGCGATACTTGTCGCGATACCGCGCGATGTCTTCCGGCGGGGCCTGCAAGGGAAAGTGCGGCGACGTGAAGGCCAGGTACTGGAAAAACGGCTGCTCGCCGTGCTGCTCCGCGTGTTCTTTGAGGAACTTGACGGCATGCTCGGCGATGGCCGAAGTCGTGTAGTAGCCGCTGCCTTGTTCGACCGGCGGCAGCTTTTGGTCGTCTTCGTAGTGAACTCGCGGGCTGAAATAGCGGCCCGCGTCTTCCAAGTAATAGGAACGATCGAAGCCGTTGGCCAACGGCTTGCCATCGACGTGCCACTTGCCCGAGTGATACGAGCGATAGCCGAGCGGCTTGAGCATTTCGGGCAGCAGCCGCGCCCAAGCCGGACGCACGCCGCCGCCGCCGCTTTTGACGCCGGGGACCGTGTCGCGGCGGACTTGTTGGGCGTAATAGCCGGTGAGGATCGCGGCCCGCGTCGGCCAGCAGCGGGCCGTATTGTAAAACCGCGTGAACCGCAATCCGCCGGCGGCCAGCTTATCGAGATTGGGCGTTTCGATCTCTCCGCCGTAACAACCGAGATCGGAATATCCCAAATCGTCGGCAAGTATTAGGACGACATTCGGCCTACGCGATTCTTTGTCGTTTTCTGCGGCATTGATCGTGGGTATCGACCAAAATACCGCGCCGGAGATAATGATGAACGTAGTTATTCCCTGTAGCAAACGCCCACGTAAATCTTGGTAGTGCGTCTCTGCAGCACGCGGGAGTCGGGCGATCATCCCAAAAAACCTCGGTGGTTCAGTCGGAGTTCATGACGCGCCGCGGTCAGGCCGCCGGCGCTGATTCAGAATATCGGTTCTCTAAGAGCGTGAGTCAACAAGCGCCCAACACGGGCATCGCACGATCGGCGTTGGCGTCCGGACGCGTAGCGGGTCGCTCGCTTGAGTCGGCATGCTCGCCCGACAAATTCCATTGCCCTCGGCTATGTCGAGCGGATAATCTGAACGGCATGAGCCGTTTCCGATTCTCCCTCCGCTCGTTGCTCGCGGCCGTCGAGTCCGCTTTCGCGAAGCTAGTTCGGCGAAGACGAATGCCGACCCCTCGCCGCAGATGGTTTCAGTTTTCGTTGCGGGGCTATTTCGTCCTGCTGACGGTTGGTTGCTTGTGGCTGGGGTGGAAGATTGAGCGAGCATCCGAGCAAGCCCGTCAGCAACGGGATGCGGTGAAGGCGATAGAGGCCCTCACTGGCCGCGTTCAATACGACTGGCAACCGAAGATGGTCGAAGTGACTCTGACGGCGAAGGGGCTGGAGGGGGTAAAGGGATGGCGAAGGGTAAACGCATCGAATACCGCTCCGGATGCTCCAGCGTGGTTGCGACGACTTCTGGGCGACGAATCCTATCAGGAGGTGGAGGAAATAGACTTCCCCTATTCTTGTCTGCCATCCAAACGCGAGATAACCAAAATAATCCCACTACTCCGGAGACTGACCGGGTTAAAGGCTATCAAACTTAGGCGGGCGTCTGCCGGTGTCGAGCGTGAATTGATGGACGCTCTACCGAGATGCAAGGTTTCTTCCTATGACATAAAACCGAAAATCTGACGCGATGCCATCCGGTTCGCCCGCGGCCCGTTTACCAGAAAACAAAGGATGCCAATTCCGTGGAACGCCTCAGCCGCTGACCGGGACTGCGGCTTAGAAGGATGGCGCCCCGCTTTTTCAAGGCGCTTGGCCGGCGGGCGGTTCGCTCGCGGGAACGGTGCCCGCTGGCTCATGGGCTTTTTGCCGCAGCTTTTCGCCGGCGTTTTCCAAGGCCTGGCCGGTCTTATCCACGGCCTTTTCCGAAGCTTGCTCGGCCTTGGAGAAATCGACCGTAATCACCACGGGGCCGCCCTGGGCATGGCCGACGGTAATCACGCCCATCATCCACAAGGATGCGATGATGATGAGCAAGCTGACGAACAGCGCCGAGAGGATATGCACGCCGGGCTGACGCTGAACATAAACGCGCTCTTCTAACATGGCATTACCTCCTGGGTTCGGCGGTCAGCCCGCTCACGCAAAAACAGCAATTCACATGCCAGAGCGCTTTTTGCCGTAGTTCGCAAACCCGTTCTTGCTCTGCAGTCGCCGCCAAACAGGAGGCTGACGCCTCCGTCTCGCCGATTGCACCACCCCGCGCCGATCGGAACTTGGCAGTTTCCCAACCAGTGGGGTTAGGACGCTAGCACGATCGCCGCGGTTTCAAGCGGCTCAGGCCGTCAGATCGAGTTGCCCGCCGCTTTGGCCGGTCGGGTCGATGGCCTTGGGCGGTTCGACCGTCGCGGCCTCGCCCTCGCCGATTTTCTTTCCCGCCGGGGCTTCCCACAGCCGACGGCCGTCGGCGTCGCGTTCGGCGGTTTGATGTTCTTCGCCGTCGGCGGCGCCGATACCCGCCGCGCTATCGGCCTTGCGGCCGACTTCGGCTTGACGCTCCTGCCCCGCCACGTCGTGTTGGGTGCGTTCCAACTCCGAGCCTTTGCTCTGGGCCAGGGACGAGCCTGCGACGCCGCCGATAAACCCCAACGGTCCAATGCTCATGGCAGTCGAAGCCTGAAGGGTGAAGGAGGAAGGCTGAAGGACGAAAGCCAGGAGGGCGAAGGAGTTTTTCATCCTTCCGCTTTCATCCTTTCAACGAAACTTTACGTCATAAACCTACCTTGGGGATGGTGCATTTCTCGGTGGCGAATCTCTGAGGGGTTGCGCATTTCTCGGCGGCTGCGCCGCGACGGGCGCCCTAGCCGCGCCGCCCGCCGCTTGGCGCGGGTATGCCGGCGGCGAAGGGGCGGCTTGCAATTGCGGGAAAGCTTGCAGGGCCTGGGCCAAGGCGGGAAACGGCTCGCCGTGCGTCTGCGGGGCGTCGAGCGTGCCGTCAACGTGGATCAACATGATCTGCTGGCTGGCCCGGCCGAGCAGTCTGTCCACCGCCGGAAAGCGCGCCTCGTCGCGGCCGACGATCGGATAGAAGGTCAGCTTGACGCTCCGATCCAAATTCAATTCGCCGGCGCCGCGGAGGCTGATCGCGTCGCCCTGGCAGTGGATTTGGTTCAGGTAGACGTGTTCGCCTTCAATGCGGAAATCCATGTCCGCGGTGTTGAAAGCGGTGGTGTCCGGCGCGCGGCCGCGGAGCGTTTTCAACAAGGAGACCATGACGGGCAACTCATAGAGCACGGCGTCGTTCACCCACACGCTGCCCCGGCCGCCGAGATTGTGGAGTCCTCGACCATTGCCCTGGAAATTGATGTTGGCCGAGACGCGGCCGCTGAGCTGCTGATGGCCGGGGACCGCTTCTTGGGCCCAACGGGCCAAATCGGCGCCGGTCAGTTCGGCATGGATGAAGTATCGCGAGTCGGAGCCGAGTCCCACCTTGACGTCGCTTCGCAAGCGGCCGCCATAGAGCAGCCCCGTCAGGGAACGCTCGCGCGGGGCGCCGGCCCGCTTGTCGGCCATTCGCCCGAACAGGACGTTCGTGTCGTCGATCCAAAACGGTCCCAAGATCTGAGTGAATTGAAAATCCTTGTAATTGACCGAATCGATCGCCAGCTCGCCCTGGCAGCGGACCTTTTCGCCGTCGAAGTCTCCCTTGAACGTGGCGCCGCCCGAGATCCGTTCGAGCGTCACGCCGCATTCCAGCCGACCGTTGGAAATAATGGCGCTCAAGTCCCAGCTCGACGTGATCGGGGCCTGCGGGTTCCCGCTGTTCGCCAGCACGAGGCGGCCGCGCAGATTGACCGGCCCGGCCGGCCGCAGATCGGCGATGAGCTTCTTCAGCCGGCCATTGCCCAAGGCTTGCACCAAATCGCGGTCGGCGCGCAAACGGTCGACCTCGAGCTTGTCCAAGGCCAGGCGCCAGCCGCCCAGCGAGTCGACGTCGCAGGCGCCGCGGCCCGTCAACATCGTGTTGCGGTGCTGGGCGCGCAAACCGTCGAAGTTGACGCGACCGTCGTGATAGGCGAACGTCCCGCGCAGAATCTCGAGCCGATAAGGAAAATGGCTCGGTTCGATCGACAGCGGTTGTTCGCCCTGCTTCGAGGGCGAAGCGGTGACCGTCACGAGCGGTTTGCCCTGCCGGGGCGAAAAGCCGATGATCGCTTCCAAGTCGACGGCGCCGCGCGGCTTCATGTCGTGCCACAGCCGGGCCGCGCCCGGATTGCGGACCGCCAGCGCGTCGCGTAGTTCTTCTTCGAGCGGAACGTTGCGGGCCGTGAAATTCAACGAGACCTCGTATCCCGCCGGCGAAGGTATCAACCGCCCGTGGCATGTCACCCAGCCCGTGTCGTTGCTCCCCTCCAAGCCGACGCCGTCGACGAATTCCCAGAGGCCGTCGTGCATCACGAGCTGGCCGCGAATGTTATCCAGCGGATAGGGAAAGTCGTCGTAGCACAGCGAGCAGCGGTTGAGGGCGAGCCGGAGATGGGGGCGCCAGACGGGCCGGGCCCCGGCGGCGGCCTCGCAACGGAAGACCACGTTCATGGCGCCGCGCGGATTGAGCGAGCGAACGATGCGGCGCGCCGGTTCGGCCAACGCCAAAAACAGTTTCTCGTCGAATCGCACGTTGTCGGCGCTCGCCTCGAAGAATCCGGTCGCTCCAGGGCCCGGGTGCAGGAATTCGCCGTCAAGCCGCACCGGTTCGCCTTCGCTGCTCGCCTTGAGGTGGACCGAGAGCCGTTGGTCCCTCAGTTCGACGTGGCCGGACGCTCGCTCCAGGCGGTAAGGAAACTTGTAATAGCTGAAAGCGACGTTGAGCGGGCGAAGCACCAAATGCGGCGTCCATCGCGCGCCGTCGTAGACCAGCTCCAGCTTGTCGACGTCGAACTCTCCGCTGGGCATGAGTTTTTGCCATTCGTCCTGCCACGACTGCGGTAGAGCCGACTTCAATTGCGAACCGAACACCAGCCGCCGCCCCTCGGCTTTCAAGCTGCAAGGGCTGTTCGGCGTGTACCCATCGCGCTTGAACTCGGTCACGTGCAGCGTCGTTTGGCCGCTGGCGGCGGTGGCTTCGGAAACGGACAATCCGTGTTGGTTGC
>DATNEC010000104.1:0-6481 GCA_035606815.1 Pirellulales bacterium | reverse complement strand
CCCAGGGCCAGTTTGTCTTCGAGAACGAGCGACAGCGCCGCCGCCACGTGGGCGCAAGGCTCGGAGCAGTGCGTGCAATTCCAATTCAGCCGATTGCGGGCCTCGGCCATCAGCGTGATGGTCACGGTCAGCGGCCCGCGGTCGTCGCTCTCGTCGCCAAACCGCAGTCGAAACAGATCGTCGCCCAGGTAGACGTCTTCTTCGATCTTGAAATCCCACAGGTTCGCGCTCTGCTGGATCAGCCTTTTGCCTTCCGGGCCGAGCAGCTTGCAGGCTTCGACGAAGGTGAGATGCGAGAGCCGGTCTTTGAGCGACAGCCGCCCTCCGGGGCGAGTCCGTGCCGAGAGCGTCGTCATGACAGAAGCCTCCTGAGCGCTTCGAGGAGCAATTCCTTGCCAAGCCGCGCCCGCTTTTGGGCGCCGCGCCGCTCAGTCTAGCCGACGTGCGAGGCGGTTCAATAGCCTGGCGCCGGCAAATTCGGGGCGAAAATCACGCCGGCTCCGGATCAATCTCCGCCCGCGGCTTGCTCTCGGCGCCGTTGGGGCCGTCGGCGCCATTCGAGCCCTCTGACCCGTTCGAGCCGTTGCCGGTCTCGGCGATTTCGCGAGCCGGGCTGCTTGTCTCGCCGTCGCTGTTGGGCGCCGCGGAGGGCGCGGAGGGCGTTTCGGAGACGGAGGCGGCGGGAGGAGGCGCCGGAGGAGGCTCGGGCTGCGGCCGTGCGGCGAAACGCTCTTTGACCCGCGCCAGCCATTCGTCGCTCGGCAGGCCGTAAGGCCGGAATTTTTCGAGCGCCCCGACCTCTTCGCTGTGGAACAAGGCGCGCTGCGGACCGAGACGGCTGGCCACCGGCGAATCGATCAGGCTGCTCGAATCGTTTTGGCTCATCTGGAACAGTACGCGCAGCTCCAACTCGCGCAGCGCCTGGCGATCGAACGTGCGCTGCAAATTGTTGAGCGTATCGCACCACGTGAGCACGCTGACGCCCAGGCCCGGCCCTTCGCGCAGAATGTTGCCGAGTTGCTGGGCGGGGTTGAGCGTTTGCTCCTCGCCCATCCGGCCGAAGCCGAAGTCGTCTTCCTTCTTGCGCAGGTCGCGGAACCGCTGCAAGTCGTGAATGATGAGAAACCAGGGCGGAGCGTCGGTCTGGCCGGCGGCCTGGCGCCGCGAGACTTCGGCGGCGACTTCGTTGAAAAACGCCGGCACGTCTCGCAAGCCGCCGACTTGCACGTCGTGCGGCAAGACCGCGGCGACCTTGTTGAACAATCCCGCATTGTGCGACTCGGGCGGAGTGCCGTCGAGAATGAAGAACCGCGCCCGGCCCTGTTCGCCGGCCAGCGGCGAAAGCTGGGCCGCCAACCCGATCGTGGCCCCGGCCAGAATACCCAGGGCCTGCAAGTCGTTCTGGCCGATCATCAACAAGTTGTGGCCGCTTTGCCGCCGCAAGAGCGCCGCGGTCGGATCTTTGATCGCCACCGGGTCGCCCAGAAAGGCCATCGGCGGGCGGTTGCCCAAATCGTGCCAGTCGTCGGCGTCGAGCAGGCGATTGAGCAGCGGGTTTTTGTCGAGCATGCCCGGCACGTTGCCTTCGAACACGATCTGCGGATAGACCTTGTCGGGGCGCTGGGCCTGCGAAAAATTCCGGAGCCGCTCAAGGTAATCTTCCTTGTCGACGTCGGGCAGGTACGCCACCTGGAACGGATGATTGGCGTCGGGCAGGCCGCCGGCGTCGTTGTAAATCGCTTCGCCAGGACGCGAGAGCAAGCGGGCGGCCATGTTCTCTTCGCTCAGAATCAGATGCGCGTCGGCGTCGCTGCATTGCAGCGCGATGCGCACGCCCATCTGGCCGAGCGTCGTGCGGGCCAGCGAATAGGCGCCGCCCAAGGTTTGCGAACCCAGCAACACGTGGATGCCAAACGCGCGGCCTTGCCGCACCAGCCGGTCGAACAACAGCCCGACGTCTTGGGCCACCTTGTCGTCTTCGACGAAGAACTCCTGGAACTCGTCGATGATCAGCATGATCCGCGGCAACTGTTCGCCGGTCACCCGGCGATAGGCGCCGACGTCCTGCGCGCCGGTGTCGCGGAACTTTTCGCCGCGCACTTTCAGTTCGGCGTCGAGCCGCTGCAACACGCTCAGGCCGAACTCGCGATCGCTTTCCACCGAGACCACGCGCGCGTGGGGCAGGGCGAAGGTGGCATAGGTCTTGAATTCGACGCCCTTCTTGAAGTCGATCAGGTACAGCTCGATTTCCTCCGGGCTGTAGACCAATGCCAAGTTGGTGATCAGCGTGTGCAGCAACGTCGATTTACCCGAGCCGGTCTTGCCGGCGACCAGCACGTGCTGCGAAGTGCCTTTGCCCAGTTCCAAATGCTGCTGCTTGGTGGCGCCCGCCGGGCCGAGCGAGACCCGGATGCCGCCGCGCGTGTCGCCCTTCCACCACTGGTCGTCTTTCGGAGCGATGACGCGGAAGGGGACTTCGACCTTGCTGGCGTTCTTGGCGCTTTCGCCGGCGCGGCGCACGATCTGGGTGAAGACGTCGACCGGGGGCGGGCGGTCGAGCGCCAGCGGCAGCGCGCCGAAATCCTGGTCCTTCCAGACGAATTTGTCTTCCTGCCAGACGAAGTTGACGCAGTGCTGCTCCAGGTCGGCCAGTTTGAAGCCCTGCGGCATCGGCATTTTGGTATCGACGCTGATCAGCGTATGCACGCCGCACCGCGCGCCGCTGGAAACGATGCTCACCAGGCGGCGGCAGGCTGCTTCGCTGAAGTTCGCCGGGAAATTGGCGATCACCAGGTAGCGGAACGGCTCGGCCACTTCGCCCGCCTCGGCATTGTAGGCCTCGATCGTTTCGAATTCGTTGCGCAGATACTTCTGAATCACCACTTCCATCTGCTCGGTCAGATCGGCGAGCCGCGTTTCGATCTGGCCCGACTCGGTCCAGATGCGGGCGCCGATCAACTGCTCGTCGAAATCGGCCAGGTGCATGAAGGCCGCGAAGTTCTGTCCCAGGCCGATCGGATCGATCACGGTGTAGCGGACCTTGCCCGGCGGGATCGTCGTCGAGAGCCGCAACATGGCCGATTGCATGACTTCGATGGCCCGGTCGCGGGCCTTGCCTTGGGCCTTGAACAGCACCGAGCTGCGATCGGGGAACGAGAGCAGGGCCGGCTGCGAGATCGTCGGCAATTGGAAGCGGCCTTCCAGAGCGGCCTGTTCTCTGGCGGACATCGCGGCCATGCCGTCGATGTCCGGCGCGTGGTCTTCTTCTTCCAACGGAGCGTCGCTGAATTGTTGCGGGCCGGCCTGCCACTCGCCGACGCGGACCGCCGGGGGGACTTCGACGGCCGGCTTCCAGGCGTCGGTCAGCAACTCGTCCCACGAGGGAAACAACTGCCGGCAGAAGTCATTGATTTCGCCGGCTTCGCGCTCGACCGCGGCGAGGCCTTGGCGCCAGCGATCGATCCGCCGCTGGCGCGCCGCCGCGACCGCGCGGCGCCCCTCGGCCGTCTGCTGTTCGTACTGCGTCTTGAGCGCGGCCAGTTCCTGCGCGAACTTGGCGGGGATTTCGCCGCGGCGCTGTTTGATCTGCGCATCGGCTTTGGCGAGCGCGGCGTCGCGCCGCTTGTTCAGTTCGGCCAACTGCCGGTCATGCTTGTCCTTGGCTTTGGCCAAGGTCTGATCGCGAGTTTGGATGGCGGCGGCCATCCGCGTGCGGCAGAACTCTTCGGCCTTGGCGTCGTCGCGCTTGCGGCGCTCTTCCAAAGCGGCCGTCTCCTTGCGATAGGCGGCCACCGCAACTTGCTGCCACTGTTGGCGGGCCAGATCGGTATACGCCAGCGCATGGACGAACGGCGCGTAGGCGCCCTGGACGTGGCCGCTGGCGGTCGAGCGCAAGATGACCCACAACAACAAGGTCAAGAACAATCCGCCGCCCAGGCCCGCGCCGGCGGTGATGGGAATCTGGTTCGGCTTGCCTTGCAGCACGAAGAATCCCGCGGCGGCGCCGATGGCGGCGAAGAGGATGAAAAAAACCAGCATCGTGCCGGGCTTGATGAACTTGGGCAGCTTGAGGGCCTTCAGTTCGGCCAGCTTGGCGTCGGCGACTTTGAAGCCCTCTTGAATGGCCGCCTGCAGGTTGACGCCTTGTTGCAAGGCCGCCTGCGGCGTCGGTTCGCCCGCCAGCCACTCGCGCTTGTACAGCTTTAGCAGCCGCTTGGCCTCGTTGCGGCGAGATTCGATGCCTTCGCTCGTCGAGTCGGTCCCCGAATCGAGATCGCCGTACTTGGCTTTCAGGCCGTTCTTGCCAGCCTCGGCGATGCCGTGGATTTCGAATTGGGCGTCTTCTCGCGTGGTCTCGGCTTCGACGCGCTGCTTTTCGCAATCGGCGGTCGACGATTCGCTGACCTGGCGATAGGTCGTCTCGATCTCGTCGTTGGCCTTTTGCACGGCCCCGGTGACGCGCTCGCGTTCGGCCTGGTATTCCGATTCGGCCGCTTGCAACTCGGCGTCTCGGCGGGCTTCGACCGACGCGCACACTTGCTCGAATTCTTGTTCGGCGACGCGCAGGCGGGCGGCGAGGTCTTCTTCGTCGTGGTCGGCGGCCTGTTCGGAGACGAGGCGGCCCATATCGGCGAGAATTTGGCGTTGCCGCCCAATTGGATCAGTTACAGCTCGATTCGTTACGGCCAGATCGGATTCAGACATGTCGGCGACACGCTTCCCACGGCAAAAGGAATTAGGTGCATTCTTGAAAAGCCTGCGAGAAGACCAGCGCCAAGCGGCGCAGACGATCCAGCGTCATGCGGACCTGGGGCTCGAGCGGCTCGATGTACGCCGCTTCGAACTCGGCGCGGCGGGCGTCGTTCCAGACCTCTTTGGTTTCGTCCCAGCGGAGCTTGAGTGTTTTCATGGCGTCCTGCATTCGCCCGGCGCCGGAAGTGAGATCGGCAGGTTTCATGTCGCTTGCGGCCCTTGTTAAGTTTGGTTAGGCGTCGGCTTGGCGCCTTCCGCTGCCACGGGTTTGGCGGCTTCGGGCGCCGCCGCGCTGGGGGCCGTGCTTTGCACGCCCGACGGGTCGCCGCCGCTGCCCATGCCGCCCGTCGAGCCGGACGGAGCACTGACCCCGATGTAAGCCTCCAAGGCGTTCAACATGCGGGTCAAATCGGCGGCCGCCTTGGGCAATTCGCCGGCGATCATGTTGCCCAGTTCTTGCGACGGGCCGCGATACTCGGCCACCTCCTCTTCCAGGATGCGGCTCCATTTTTTGACGGCCTTGATTTTCTGCTCAGCCTCTTCCAAGCGGATTTGGGCCTTTTTCAAGGCCACTTTTTGGTCGGTGCAGTCGGGCGTGCGGTCGCCGAACGATTGCATGCGGCAGCGTTCCAGGTCGCCGCGGGCGTTGGTGACCGCCTCTTCGCGCTTGCGCTGTTCGCTTTGCCAATACTTCAGCAGGTCTTGCTGAAACATTTCGAGATTCCGGCGCACCGACATATCGGTGACGGCGAGCGATTCCTTGGCCTCCGTCTCGAAGGTCGCCAGGACATTTTTCAGCTCTTCGAGGGCTGCGATCGAATGGACGCCGGCCGAACCGTTCATCGGTGCTCCTTTGGACCCGAACGGGTCATCTTCGACCGCCTGGGGCGGCGCCACGGGTGATCACTGCGCACAATCCGTCGCTCGCCCTCGCGGAGCGAGACGACGCCGAGTTTCGCCTTTCGTCGCCGCGGCTTATCGCTGTTGCAGATATTCTTCGACGCGCTCAGCTTTGCGCAACAGGAAGGGGATGTGCTCGTTGCTGGCTTCGACGAATCGCGAAATGGCGACCATCGTTTGCTCGAACTCCGCGACGAACTTCAAGTTTTCCTGGTCGCGCCAACTTTGGCTGAGGCCGCCCAGTTGACCGTGCAAAACCTGCATCCGATTCTGCAAGTCGCCGTTGAAAACCTTCAAGGCGTGGGCGAAACGGCGCAATTCCTGTGGATCGACGATGGCTTGAGACATGAGGGCTCCTATCGCGCTTGCTAGACGCCTTCATTGTGTGCCGCGCGGGCGGCACGGTCAAGCGAGCGCGGAGCAAAACAAACCCCTCGGCGAAAGAGCGCCGAGGGAAAAGATGAGCCGGCGGGCAGGCCAACGTCCTGAGGACGAACATCTGGTCCGTCGCTCCGTCATCGGACGGACTGCGGATTTTCAAAACACGCCCAAGCCGATATATGCCCCCGGTCCATAGGAGCGATAGCCAAAGCCGGGCCCATAGCCAAAGCCGGGCCCATAGCCAAAGCCCGACCCATAGCCAAAGCCCGGTCCGTAAGCTCGCGCCCCCCCATAGAATCCAGGACCATAGGACCGCGATCCGTAGCCGTAATACGGCCGGGAATATCCATAAGGCGGCAGCGCCACTCGGGCCGCGGCTCGCGCCACGGGCCGCCGATAGTAGTACGGCCGCGCGTTGGCCGGAGCGGCCGCCGCGAACATCAACGTA
>DATNEC010000079.1:0-10552 GCA_035606815.1 Pirellulales bacterium | reverse complement strand
CTTGGCGCCTGGACAAGCTACGGACTCGGGAGCGACAACGACGATCTGCCGGCCTTTGTCGTGTTGCTGTCGCGCGGCAGCGCCGCCCGGCCCGACGATCCGCTCTATGCCCGGCTGTGGGGATCCGGTTTTCTGCCGTCGAACCATCAAGGGGTCAGCTTTCGCGCCAGCGGCGATCCGGTGCTCTATCTCTCGAATCCGCCCGGCGTCGATGCCGCATCACGGCGCCGCGCGCTCGACGCACTCAGCGCGCTCAACGGCAAGCAGGCTGAGTTGGTCGGCGATCCGGAAATCCGCACGCGGATCGCTCAATACGAGATGGCGTTTCGCATGCAGGCCTCGGTGCCGGAGCTGGCGGACCTGGGCCGCGAGACCGAAGCGACGCTTGACGACTACGGCCGGCACGTGCGCTCGCCGGGCACGTTCGCCGCGAACTGCCTGTTGGCGCGGCGGCTAGTCGAGCGCGGCGTGCGGTTCGTGCAGCTTTATCATCGCGGCTGGGACCAGCACTACAACTTGCCCAGCGACCTGCGGCTGCAATGCGAGGACGTCGACCAGGCCTCGGCCGCCTTGCTTCGCGATCTCGAGGCGCGCGGCTTGCTCGATGAGACGCTGGTCGTCTGGGGCGGCGAGTTCGGCCGCACGATCTACAGCCAGGGCAAGCTTGAAGCGACCAACTATGGCCGCGACCATCACCCGCGTTGTTTCACGATGTGGCTGGCCGGCGGCGGCATTCGGCCGGGCGTCGTTCACGGCGAGACGGACGATTTTTCCTACAACGTCGTCCGCGATCCGGTCCACGTTCACGATCTGAACGCGACGATCTTGCACTGTTTGGGCCTCGACCACACGCGACTGACCTATCGCTTTCAGGGCCGAGACTTCCGCCTGACCGACGTGCATGGCCGCGTCGTCAAGGAGATTCTGAGCTAGCGGCGACTTGCGCAACCCGCGGCGCCACTCCCGACGATATGGCGCTACAATAATTCGCCAATCGCCTGTCCCTGATCGACCAGATATTGAGGCCGCCCGGCGGGATCGCTCAGCGTGGTTTGGACCGGATCGATCCGCAGGTTGCGATAGAGCGTGGCCATCACGTCCTGGTAGCGGACCGGCCGAGAGACGACCGCCGCGGCGTGACGATCGGTGGCGCCGAGCACTTGCCCGGTGCGCATGCCGCCGCCGGCCAACAGCGCCATGCCGGCCGCGGGCCAGTGGTCGCGCCCGGCGCCGCCGTTGACGCGCGGCGTGCGGCCGAACTCGCCCCAGACGACGATCGAAACGTCGTCGAGCATGCCGCGCTCTTCGAGATCGGTCGCCAGCGCGAACAGCCCCTGATCGAGCACCGGCAGCAGGTATCGCAGCCGCGAGAAGTTGCCGCGATGCGTGTCGAAGTCGCTCAGCGTCAGACTGACGCAACGCACGCCCGCCTCGATCAGCCGCCGGGCCAAGAGCAGTTTCTTGACGGCCTCGGCGCCGTCGCTCGTGCCGAGTTGATCGTTGGGCAGTTCGAGTGTGTAACGAGCGATCGTTGCGGCGTCTTCCTGGCCCAAGTCCATCGCCCGCGAGAAGCGGCCCGAGGTGAGAATGCCCAGCGCCTGCCGGCTGAAATCGTCCATCGCGTCCATCATGCCGCTGGCATCGACGTCGCGGCGCAGCCGGTCGAAGCCGCGCAGCAGCCGCAAGCGGTCATCGACGCGGGCCGCGTTGAGCTGTTCGTTGAGCGTAAAGCTGGTCGCATGGTACTCGCCGCGGCGGGCCAGTTCGCCCTTCATGCCCTGTTCCAACTCGCGGGCGAACAGATGCGAAATGTCGGGCCGGAAGGGCTGATAGGCCGGACCCAAAAAGCCGGGCCGGGCGCTGTTGCGGACGAAAGGGCGGCCCTGCATCAAATCGACGAACGACGGCGACGTGTCGGCGCGCGAGCCGCGGAGCTTCGAGACGACGCAGCCCAAGGCCGGGCGGCCGCCGAGCGATTGCAGATCCTTGGCGGCGAAGCCGGATTGGCATTGAAACGCGTCGTGGGCGCCGGCCGAGCCGACGAGCGAACGCACGAAGACGAACTTGTCGGCGAGCTGGGCCAGCTTCGGCAGCAGCTCGCAGATTTGCAAGCCCGGCACGCGCGTCTCGATGCCGTGAAACTCGCCGCGGATTTCGACCGGCGCGTCGGGTTTCAAGTCGATCAGATCCATGTGCGGCGGGCCGCCGTCGAGATGGATATTGACCACGGCCTTGGTCGAATCGCGGCTGCCAACCGCGGCTTCGGCCCGCAGCAATTCCGGCAGCGCCAGCCCGGCGAAACCGAGCGAGCCCGCTTTCAAGAACGCGCGCCGCGGCAACTTGGGGCGTTGGCACGGATATTTGCGACGTCGCCGCATGATCGTCCGCTCCCGACCGCAAGCATTTAGAGGGACAGGCTTCAAAAGGCTGAAAGCTGTCGGATGAGATCTTAGCGATTTTGCCGTGGAGAGTAAACGCGAGCGCTCAAGTGGAAGCGGCCGCGCAGATAGTAGGTCGTTCGGCATTTGCACGGCAATCGAGCGAATACCATCCCGTCCAGCGTCGGGCCGCTATACGCTTTTGGCTTAATCATGCGCGGGCGGCTAGAATGACTGGAATGGACGAGAACCCATACAAGGCGCCGGCTGAATCTTCTGCGTCCAACCAGAAAACCGCTCGCCCGCATCCGATGCTCGACCCCCTTTGGAGCCGCGCCACTTGGGCAGTTTTGATGTTCCCATTCCTGATCGTGATTGCCGCCGCCCTGATTCTCGCAATCTTTGGTTAGCGACCCGGCAACACACTCTTGAGACACTAACGTGTAGGCCACTCTTTCGACGTCGGCCGCCGTGGATGCTACAATCTCCGCGAACCCGCCCCTTGCAGCCCGCCGAGGATCTTGCCCGATGATGCTACGCCGCTGTTCTTTGTTCGCCATCTTGTGCTTTTCGTACTCGATTTCCTCCCCTTCAACGCGCGACGTCGTCGCGCGAGCCGCGGAATTCAAGTCCGAGACGCCGCGCTTCGCCAAGACCGACTGGCCCTGGTGGCGCGGCCCGACGCGAGACGGAGTGGCCGACGCCGGCCAACGCCCGCCGCTCTCATGGAGCGAAACGGAAAACGTCGTTTGGAAAGCCAAGATCCCCGGCCGCGGCCATGCTTCGCCGACCGTCGTCGGCGGGCGAGTGTTTCTGCCGACCGCCGACGAGCAGGCCGAGGTGCAATCGGTGTTGTGCTACGACCGCAACAGCGGCCGGCCGTTGTGGAAGACCGATCTCCACGCAGGCCCGCTCGATCGCCGCGGCCACAAGAAAAGCTCGCTGGCTTCGGCCACGATCGCTTGCGACGGCCAGCGGCTGTTCGTGAACTTCCTGCACGACGGGGCGATCTTCACGACGGCCCTCGATCTGGAGGGCAAGCGGATCTGGCAGAGGCGCGTGTCGGACTTCGTCACGCACCAGGGTTTTGGCTCGTCGCCGGCCGTCTACCAGTCGCTGGTGCTGGTCTCGACCGACAACAAGGCGGGCGGGCTGGTGGCGGCCCTCGACCGCGCGAGCGGCGAAGTCGTCTGGCAACAAGAGCGCCCCAAGCAGCCGAATTACACGTCGCCCGTCGTGCTCTCGATCGGCGGGCGCGACCAGCTCTTGCTGGCCGGCTGCGATCACGTCTCCAGCTTCGACCCGCTCACCGGCCGGCCGCTGTGGGAGATCGAAGGTTCGACGACCGAGTGCGTCGGTTCGATCGTCACCGACGGCCGGCGCGTGTTCGCCAGCGGCGGCTATCCCAAGAAACTGACGCAGGCGATCCTGGCCGACGGTTCCGGCAAGGTCGCGTGGGAAAACAGCGTACAAACGTACGTCCCCTCGATGCTGGCGTTCGACGGCAATCTGTACACGGTCACCGACGGCGGAATCGCGATCTGCTTCGATGCGGCCGCCGGCAAGGAGCTGTGGAAGGAGCGGCTCGGCGGCACGTTCAACACCTCGCTGGTGCTCGTCGGCGACCGGCTCTACGCGGCCAATCAAGAGGGCAAAACCTTCGTCTTCCGCGCCCGCGGCGACAAGTACGAGCCGCTCGCCGAGAACCAATTGGGCGACGAGGTCTACGCCACGCCGGTGATTTGCGGCGGGCGGATTTATCAGCGCCTCGCCGAACAGGCCGGCGACGTGAGGCAGGAATGGCTGTATTGCATTGGCGGCGATGCGAAGTGAAGAGGCCAAACCGGCGGGGATCGCGTCTTTTCGACGGTCCTGCCGATCCTCCAGAGGGTTTTCTTGATGAACGCTTCGGTCCCAATCGTCGCCATCTTGGCGATCGTCTGCCCGTTGGCGATGAGCGCCGCTTCGGCCGCCGAATCGAAATCGAAGCTGATCGAACAAGAGAACCGCCAGCCGGGCGCCACCGATTGGCAGCTTACGCGCGTGCGGGCCGACGCCAGCGGCTTTCGCTCGACGTGGATCGAAGGCTATTGCTCGAAGCAAAGCGCGAAGGCGGGCGAGACGATCGAGATCATGGTTTCGACGAACCCGGCGCAGCGGTTCGAGATCGAAATCTTTCGGATGGGCTATTACGGCGGCCGGGGGGCCCGCTTGATGAAAAAGCTCGGCCCTTTCGACGGCCAGCCGCAGCCGACGCCGGTGCCCGGTGAAAAGAATTTGCACGAGTGCAAGTGGGTTTCCTCGGCGAGCCTGACGATTCCCGACGACTGGCTGAGCGGCGTTTATCTCGGGCGCTTGACGACCTTGCCCGAAGGGGACTCGCGGCCTTATTGGCAAAGCTACGTGGTGTTCATCGTTCGCGACGATCGGCCGGCCGATATTCTTTTTCAATGCTCGGACAACACCTGGCAGGCCTACAACCGCTGGCCGAGCAACTACTCGGTTTACACCCATCCCAAGGGAACCGAAGGGCCCTGGGCCGACGTCAGCTTCGACCGGCCCTACGGGCGCGAGGCCCAGTTTACCGGAGTGGTGAACGACCCGCTGACGGTCGGCTCCGGCGAATTTCTGCCGCTGGAGTTTCCGCTGGCTTATTGGCTGGAACAACACGGCTACGACGTGACGTATTGCTCGAATAGCGACATGCTCTCGCCCGAGCGCGGCCTGAAGTGCAAGGCGTTCATCAGCGTGGGGCATGACGAATACTGGGACATCCGCCAGTTCCGCAGCGTCGAGACAATGCGCGACGCCGGCGTGGACCTGCTGTTTCTCTCGGGCAACACGATCTGCTGGGTGACGCCGTTTCGCGCCAGCAGCGACGGGCGGCCGAACCGGATCATCTTCCGCGGCGGGCCTTATGGCGCCGACAACGACTACGCCTTGCTGCGGCTGAAGAAGAACGGCCCCTTTCCCGAGCACGGTCCCGATGAAGGCTTGTTGATGGGCGCTCGGAACATCGACCCAGTGAACGGCGGCGGCGACTGGATCATCACGAAGCCCGAGCATTGGATGTTCGCCGGCACGGGTGTCAAAAAGGGCGACCGCATTCCGGGCCTGATCGGCTGGGAATATCACGGCCAGCCGGCCGACATTCCGGGCCTCGAAGTGGTGGCCGCCGGCACGGCCTGGCAAGGCGGCGAGAATCCGCAGCAATGGACCGCGACGATTTACCCTGGGCCGAAAGGCAACTTCGTGTTCAACGCCTCGACGATTTTCTGGGCGCAAGGTCTTTCCTCCCCGCCCGGCCACACGCTGCCCTGGTCGCATTGGTCTCGCCCGCATGGTCCCGACGAGCGCGTGCAGAAGATCACCCACAACCTGTTGCAGCGGGCGATTGCAACGCCGTGAAAGTAAATCGCCTTATCAGTTTTGACAATCCAAATCGGTATAAGAGTTCTGTAGGGAACGCCCTCCGCGGCGTTCCGTGCAGCGGCCGCGCCGGCGTTCCCTACAACCGTCGAGGCAAACATTGCCGGTTTTGGCTGTCAAATCCGATCAGGGCGCCTTACGTGGGCGGATTCAAAAGGCGGTCTGCCGCCAGCCACCCACTGCGCTGTTGGCCCGTTAGGCGCCCCTTACTCCATGCTGGCCTGGCCCAATACGGTTCGCAGCGCAGTCATGCCGATCTCGCTCAATTGCCGGGCGGGAACCTGCCAAATCTGCGGGTTCATCAACTCCAGCGAGACATGGCCCTGGTAGTCGATCGCCCGCAGCGCGTCGAGAATCGGCGGCAACTGAAAATCGCCGTCGCCGGGCAGAATGCGGTCGGTGTCGGTAGCCAACTCGCGCGGCGTGCCGGCCAGATCGCAAAGCTGCACGTGAAACAAGTTCCGCTCGGTCAGGTAGCCCAGGTCTTCGAGCTTGCTGGGCCCCAGATAAAACTGAAACACGTCGAAGCAGATTCCCAAGTACGGCGAACCGGTCTCGGCGACCAAGGCGGCGGCCGTTTGCAGATTGTTGCCGAACGTGGCCGAGGCCTGAAATTCGAGCGCCAGCCGCAATCCTTGCTCGCCGGCCCGCGCGGCGGCCTGCGTTAGCGAGGTTTGCACGCGCTCCAAATCCTGCTGCGCGAGCTGCCCGACGACGTCGGCCGCCACGACCAGAGTGCCGACGCCGAGCGAACGCAACATCGCCAAGCGGCGGCTGAAATGGTCCCAATGCTCGCGACGCGCGTCCCCCTGGCTCGTGAGCAGTCCGCCTTGATAGCTGGCCACGGGGGCCGCCATTTCATATTGATCGAGCAGCCGGCGCACCTCGTCAACTTCATGTTGTTGCAGATAGGTTTCCAGCTTGCCCAGCCAGATTTCCATCGCGCGGCAAGCGCCGGCCGCGTAATCCTCGACGTCCTTCTCGAACGGCGAGTGCAACGTGCAGACCTGGCTGATGGCGGGTTTCATGGACCCTAGCTCGACAGCTTTCCTGTAATCTCCGCCACGCAATCGTCCGCTTTCACTCGCCACTGCTGCAAGCTGTCTCGGTCGCGTATGGTGACGGTGCCATCCGCAAGCGTCTGGCCGTCGACGGTGATGCAATAGGGCGTGCCGATCTCGTCCTGCCGGGCGTAGCGGCGGCCCACGGCGCCCTTCTCGTCGTAGTAAACGTTGAAGCGGGCCTTCAGCGCGCGGTAAATCTTTTGGGCCGCTTCGGGCATGCCGTCCTTCTTGACCAGCGGAAACACGGCGGCCTTGATCGGCGCCAGCCGCGGATGCAGCTTCAAGAGCGTCCGCGCCCGCGGGTTGCCGTGTTCGTCGGGCACCGAGTCTTCGGTATAGGCCTCGCACAAAAAGGCCAGCGTGGCCCGGTCGGCGCCGGCCGAAGGCTCGATCACGTGCGGAACGTACCGCTCGCGCGTTTCGTCGTCGAAGTACGACAGATCCTTGCCGCTGCCGCGGTGCCGCGGCTTGCCGTCGGCGTCGAGCTCGACGACCAACTCGTCGCCCTGCCGCACCAGCTTGCCTTCCATGTGGCTGCGCAGGTCGAAGTCGCCGCGATGGGCGATGCCTTCCAACTCGCCGAACTCGCCCGCCGGCAAGAAGGGAAAAGCATATTCGATGTCGGCGGTGCCGCAAGAGTAATGGCTCAGTTCGTCTTTCTCATGGTCGCGCAGCCGCAGCCGCTCGCCGGCCAGGCCCAAATCGGTGTACCAGCGATAGCGCCGATCGCGCCAATACTTGTACCACTCGGGCGATTGCCCCGGATGGCAGAAGAACTCGATCTCCATCTGCTCGAATTCGCGCGAGCGGAACGTGAAATTCCGCGGCGTGATCTCGTTGCGAAAACTCTTGCCCGCCTGGGCGATGCCGAACGGTACGGCCACGCGGCTGCTATCGACGACGTTCTTGAAGTTGACGAAGATGCCCTGGGCGGTTTCCGGCCGCAAGAACGCCGCCCCCTCCTCGCCGCTCAAGGCGCCGACGTAGGTTTTGAACATCAAGTTGAATTCGCGCGGCGGCGTGAGCGTGCCCAGCGACTTGGCGTCGGGGCCGAGCACCTCGGCGAAGTCGGCCACCTTGGTCAGGCTGATCATGCCGCCTTCCCAAACAAGCTGCGCGGCGTCTTTGGCCCGCAGGTTGAAGAACTTCAACGCCTTGGCTTCGGTGTATTCCTCTTCGGTCTTGTCCTCTTCGCCGCCCGAGGGGGTCGTGACGAACACCTTCTGGCCCTTGGCCGAGACCCAGCGGCCTTTAAGCTGGTCGTGGCGATAGCGCTTCTTCGACTCGCGGCAATCGACCATGAAGTCGTGGAACAGGTCGTAATGGCCCGAGCATTTCCAGACCTGCGGGTGCATGATGATCGTGCAATCGAGGCCGACCATCTGATAGGCGGCCGGGGCGCCCGGCGGCGGCGCCAAGTCGTCGTGCCCGGTGACCATGTCGCGCCACCATGCCTCTTTGATGTTCCGCTTCAGTTCGACGCCCAGGGGGCCGTAGTCCCAGAAGCCGTTCAGGCCGCCGTAGATATCGCTCGACTGAAACATGAAGCCTCGCCGTTTGCAGAGCGAGACGAGTTTTTCCATTTGCATGGGAGGTGAGGAGATAGGAGTAAGGAGTTAGGAGCAATGGCGAGCCGGAGGCGTCAGCCTCCGGTTGGATTCGCTCGGGTTTTCCACGAAGGCGGCCACTTCCAGCCAAGATGGCCTGTCGAATTTGGCCATCTTCGCCGAAGGCGCCCAACTTGGCCGAAGATGTCCGATGGACTTCGCTGCTTTCGAGTTCCATGGGAAAAGGCGAGCCGGAGGCGTCAGCCTCCGGTTGAATTCGCTCGAACTTTCCACGAAGGCGGCCACTTCCAGCCAAGATGGCCTGCCGAATGCGGCCATCTTCGCCGAAGGCGCCCAACTTTGCCGAAGATGTCCGATGGACTTCGCTGCTTTCGAGTTCCAAGGGCAAGTTGCGAAACAATGGCGAGCCGGAGGCGTCAGCCTCCGGTTGAATTCGCTCGAACTTTCCACGAAGGTGGCCACTTCCAGCCAAGATGGCCTGTCGAATTTGGCCATCTTGGCCGAAGGCGCCAACTTTGCCGTTCTCGTGACCCAAAGGGGTCCGATTCGATGGCGCAGGGCGCAGCCCTGGGAATCCGTCAAGACAGAATGTTCCCTTGAATTTGGCCATCTTCGCCGAAGGCGCCCAACTTTGCCGCACTTGTGACCCCGAAGGGGTCGGATTCAATAGCCCAGGGCGCAGCCCTGGGAATTCGGAACCTGCCAAAACCTTTTGAAGCCCCAACGGGGCGCGACCCGAAGCCCTACATTGCCGAAGATTGCCAAGTTTGCCGAAGATGGCCGGTGGACTTCGGGGTTTTCGAGGTTCAGTAGCCGTGCTTCGCCATCGCTCAACGTTTTCCATCACTCAACGCTCGATACAGGATAACGGAAGAGCGGCTTGGCGTGGTCCACTTCACAATCCATTGGCGTTCGATGGCCCAACTCGCAGCGCGCCATTAGCGGCGGCCAAGCCTTTTTTTGCATCGTTGTTTCAAAGGTCGCAGTGTACCGCCGCAGCGGTCGGTTGGTCTATGGGGCGGCCGGCGCTGTATGCCCGAGCGGCCGGCACGGAGAATGCAAATGAAAATCCCTATGTCAGGATCTGGCGTCAGAAGGCAGATCCAATGCTCCACTTCTCAAGATCTAATTCCGGCACGATCGCAAACCGGTCCACCTGGGCCGCGAGGCCAATGTCGCGATCCAAGCCGACGTCGATCAAATTCCGGCCGCCCTGCGAATGACGAAGCTCGCTGCTCAGGACGGCGATCTCTCGATCGATTGCGTCGGCGCTGGCGGCCGGCTCGCCGGGACCGGCCGCAATTAGGTTCGAATAGCATTCGCGGGCGATCCGGCCTTGGTCGTTCGTCTCCGGCTTGGCTCTCGGAAGCGCGCACAAGAGTTGATCGACGACACGCCCGGCGAACAGCACGTCCTCGCGGGTGATTTCGCCCTGCGTCCCGGCGCAAAGCAAGTGTACCCGCTCTTCCTGGGCCAACGCGGCGGCCACGGCCGAAGCATTCACGAAACCCCCGACCAGCACGCGCTTCGCCTGGCGGCAGAGCATCATGGCCCGCGTGCCGTTGGTCGTGGTCAATACGACGACTTTGCCGCCCACGGTCGCCCGGTTGTATTCTTCCGGCGAGTTGCCGAGATCGAATCCTTCTATCTTCAACCCGCCTCGTTCGCCGCCCAGCAGCGCCGCCCCCTTCGGAAAGCCGGCCGCCACGCGGCGCGCTTCTTCGATTTCCAGGCACGGAATCACTTCGCGGGCGCCGGCCGCCACGGCATGCACGATCGTCGTCGTCGCCCGCAGCACGTCGATCACCACGACGGCGCCGCCAGCCAGTTCTTCGGGGGAGGTCAACGACGACAGGAAATGGACTTTCAAACTTTGCATGGTTCTCATGATAGAAAGTCTCGCGAGCCTGCAAAACTGGTCGTCTCGTGCCATGGTTCGTCGGTCACGACGGCGCACAGCCGGCGAGCCGGAGGCGTCAGCCTCCGGGTGTTCCGCCAAGACGCTCAGTTGTTCGCCGTGGAGAACCTCGGCTGTGCATAGGGAATCTGGATAAATGACAGTTCGGCGGAGCGACAAGACCCGGAGGCTGACGCCTCCGGCTCGCCAAAAGGA
>DATNEC010000062.1:0-2242 GCA_035606815.1 Pirellulales bacterium | reverse complement strand
CCGAAAAACGACTTGACCCCATAGCCCAGCGTGCCCGCCAGCAGCCCCAGAAACGTGAGCATGCCGTAAACGCCGGCCACCGCGACCACCACGGCGCCCTGAAACAGCTTCCAGCCGGTGATCGCCAACCCGGAGACGGTCGGCAGAATGATCTTGCCCTGGTCGAACAGCGACATTTTGACCCGGCTGCCGGGCAACAGCATGTCCAAGTCGATCTTCGGAATGTTTTTGAAGGTTTTGATATAGACGTGGTGCGGCGACGAACGCGAGTCGAGATGCCGGCCGTCGCGCATCCGGCAGATGATCACCAGCCGCTGATAGATCGGCACGTCGACCTGTTCCGGCCGCATCAGGTTTCGCCAGCGGCGCCGCTCGCGCCGGCCGACGACGTCGCCGCGGGCGAAGACTTCCAGCCGCTCGAACAAATCGAAATCGACGGAGAGCCGCAAGCCCCAATCGCTGGCGGCCCCCACCGCCGCGGCGACGTCGGTTTGCGAGAGCCGCACGAAGTTGGCGCGCTGCAGGAGCCAGACGAATTTATCGAATAGCCCGTCGAGTTGCTGTTCGGCCGCCGGCGCCTGGGCGGCTGTGGTGATTGCCTGGGTATCGGCGTCTGGATCGAACGGCGCGTAGGCGTTCTTGAGGTCTTCCAATTCCCGGTGGAACTCGTAGTGATACAGGCATTCCAGCAGCCGGCAAAACTGCCGGAAGTCGCTTTGCTCGACGGCCGACAAAGCGGGCTGAGTCGCCAATACATCGACCAGTTCCGCCTTACGGACCGGAATGAAATTCTCTCGGCGCCAATGCGGCGGGCGCTCGGCGATCGCTTCGCCCGGCGGCGTTTTAAGTTCCACGCTCATGGACAGTATTTTAAGCGATGGCTTGCGCATTGCATCCCGCGACGGAAAAAGGTTTTTTTTGGCACAATTCGGCGGGATTCTAGCCGAAACGTCCGCCGGCTGCACAGATCAATCGGCGGCTCACTAGGAAGCGGCCCCACCGTCGATCATAATGCCTCACAGTCCGCCGGCCGCCGCCGCGCGCCCGATGGGGCGAGCGGAGCGACCCCACTTCGGGCGTTGGCCCGCCAACCGTCGGCAAACTCTCCACGGAACACCAGGCGCGACAGCCATGTCGAACGTCAACGTCAGTTCGGTTGCCAAAAAAGTCATCGGCAACGTCGAAAAGGTGATCTTGGGCAAGCGGCAAGAAGTGCTGCTGGCCCTGGTCTCCTACTTTTGCGAAGGGCACATCCTGCTCGAAGACGTGCCGGGCGTGGCCAAGACCATGCTCGCCCGGGCGCTGGCGCGCAGCGTCGATTGCTCGTTCAAGCGCGTGCAATGCACGCCCGATCTGTTGCCTTCCGACATCACCGGCGCGTCGATCTTCAACCAGAAAGTGACCGAGTTCGTGTTCCGCCCCGGGCCGATCTTCGCCCAGATCGTGCTGGCCGACGAAATCAACCGCGCCACGCCCCGCACCCAAGCCGCGCTGCTGGAGGCGATGGCCGAGGGCCGCGTGACCGTCGACGGCGAGACCTATCAGCTCGAACGGCCGTTTCTGGTGATCGCCACGCAAAACCCGGTCGACCACGAAGGCACGTTTCCGCTGCCCGAGGCGCAGTTGGACCGCTTTCTGGTGCGGCTCAGCCTGGGTTATCCGAGCATCGAGGAAGAGGCCAAGATGCTCGACCGGTTGCAGCGCGGCCACCCGATTGACAACTTGGAAGCGGTCGTGACGGCGGCCGACGTGATCGCCTGCCAGAAGGCGATCCGCGAAGTCTACGTCGACGAAAAGGTCCGCAGCTACATCCTCGAAATCGTGCATGCCACGCGCTTGCACGACGACATTTCGCTCGGCGGCAGCCCGCGGGCCTCGCTGGCGCTGTTTCGCACGGCCCAGGCCGTGGCGGCCATGCGCGGCAACAACTTCGTGCTGCCCGACGACGTCAAACGGATGGCCGCGCCGGTGCTGACGCACCGCTTGATCTTGCGCCCCGAAAGCCGGCTGCGAAAAGTGACCGCGGCGCGCGTCGTCGAGGAAGTGCTCGCCGAAGTTCCGGCGCCCATCGCTTCGAGCGGGGCCGCCGCGTCATGAGGTGGTATCTCGGCGCCATCGTCATTCTGTTGGCGGCCCTCGTCTTTCAGTTGGGTCTGCTGGCCTACGCGATGTACGTGCTGCTGGGGCTGATGCTCGTCAGCCGCTTCGTGGCCCGGCATTGGATCGACAATCTCTCGGCCGT
>DATNEC010000045.1:0-4726 GCA_035606815.1 Pirellulales bacterium | reverse complement strand
ACGCTCGTCGTCATTCTGTTGGCGATCGCCGCGTTGTTCCTGCGAGTGATGGCCAGCTTCCTGTTGCCGCTTTTTTTGGCGGGGCTGTTGGTCGTCGTGTTCCGCCCGGTCCACCGCTGGATCGTGGTCCGCTGTCGCGGGCGAGATCGAATCGCCGCCGGGCTGACGACGCTGGCGATTCTGGCGATCGTGCTGTTGCCGATGTTTCTGGTGCTCGTCCAGGCCGGGTTCGAGGCGAGATCGGTCGTCAGCGATTGGAATACCCAGGCGCTCAAGCGCAAGTGGACGGTGCTGCGAGAAAAAGTCGGGCTTGAGCTGCCGCCGGCCGACGTGCAGACCGAACTGGACGACATCAACGCCCTGCTGCATGGCCTGCCCGGCGCCGACAAGCAACAGGCGGAAGGCCGGCTTGGCGACTTGGACGAAGCGATGCACCGCCTTCAGGACGATCTGGCGGAGCAAGCCGGGCTTGATCAGGCAAAGCCGGCGGGCTGGGTCAGCCGTCGCGACGGCGACGCGGTGCGAAACGACGTCCGGCGATTGCACGACGATATCCACGCGCTCCTGGGCGCGACGCACGGTGGCGCCGATTTCGCCGAAGCCGCCGCCGAGGCGTCGAGCGATCTCGACCAATTGCAGTCCGATCTGTTGGGCAATCCCGTCAAGGCCTGGCTCAAGCGGCAGGCGAACCCCAGCGAGGAACAGATCGCCGCTTTGCGCGTCGAGGCCGCGGACTTCGCCGATTCGCTCGCCAAGGGGGGCGCCCACTATGCCGGCAGCGTGCTGCCCGACTTGCTGGTCGGGCTCGGCGTGTTGATCATTTCGCTGTACTATTTTCTGGCCGACGGGCCGGCGATGATCAAAACATTGATGCGGCTCTCGCCGCTCGACGACCGCTATGAGGAAGAACTGCTGCTGGAGTTTTCAACGGTCAGCCGCGCGGTCGTCGTCGCCACTTTGCTCTCGGCCCTGGTGCAGGGCCTGCTGGCGGGCGCCGGCTACTTCTTCGCGGGCCTGGGTTCGGTCGCGCTGTTGACGATGCTGACCATGCTCTTCGCCTTGATTCCGTTCGTCGGCGGGACGGTCGTGTGGATCCCCTGCTGCCTGTGGCTGTTCGTCGAAGGGAGGACGACGGCCGCCGTTCTGCTGGCCGTGTATTGCATCGTCTTCGTCTCGATGTCGGACAACGTCATCAAGCCGCACGTCTTGCAGGGTCAATCGAACCTGCATCCGTTGTTGGCCCTGCTGAGCGTGCTGGGCGGCGTGAAGGCCCTGGGGCCGATCGGCATTGTCGTCGGCCCGATGGTCGTCGCCTTCCTGCAAGCCCTGTTGAAGATGTTCCAGACCGAGTTGGATGCGCTGGGCGGGCCATCCAAGGGCGGCAAGCAGCTAGATAGTCGATCCTAAGAGTCGCGGAAAAGCGACTTCGGCACATGGCCTTTTTAATGTTCCTACTGGAACTTGCGTTTGTAGTACGGAGACACAGAGTGTCGGCGATGCAAAATTCAAAACGCAAAACTCAAACTGTAACGATCGAAATGCTGGCGTGGCTAGGTACGCGCTCTGCTTTCTTTTTCCTCCCCGCCCGTCTCCGTGCCTCCGTGGTTCAGAACATGCCCAGGCCAAAATCCGTCACATGGATATCAATGGTCATCGTTCCCCGGCGATCGCCTGGGCTTTTTTCACCAACTCGATGAACTCGGCGCGATAGCCTCCCTCGTCGGCGCCGCGGCTGGCGGCGGCAAGCTCTAGGACGGCCGCGAGATTCATGTCGCCCTTGAACTGGCTGTCGCGAAGCACGAGACCGAAGGCGGCCACCGCGGCGGCGAATTGGAAGTCTTCACCGGCTTGGGCATAACTGCCGCCGGAATCCTTGACGACGCTCGATAGCAGCTTGCTCTTGGCGCCTTCCGGCTCCTTATACCGCAGCTTCAACGTTAGAATCTCGTCGCTGGCGGCGGCCTCGGCCGGCTCCACGGTCTTTTGATACTTGAGCGGATCGACGGGCGCCGCGGGCGATTCGCCGCCGGCGGGCACAAGCTCGTAAAAGGCCGTCACCGTGTGCCCGGCGCCGATCTCGCCGGCATCTTTCGCGTCGTCGTTGAAATCTTCATCGCGCAGCAGCCGGTTTTCGTAGCCCACCAGGCGATAGGCCGCGACCTTGCTCGGGTTGAACTCCAATTGCAGCTTGACGTCCTTGGCAATCGTCAGCAGCGTGCCGCCGGCCTGTTCGACCAGCACCTTGCGGGCTTCGTCCAGGCCGTCGATGTAGGCGTAGTTGCCGTTGCCGCGATCGGCCAGCTTTTCCATCGTCGCGTCTTTGTAGTTGCCGGCGCCGAAGCCCAGCACGCTCAAGAACACGCCGCTTTTGGCCTCGCTTTCGATCAGCCGCGTCAAGGCGCCCTCGTCGGTGACGCCGACGTTGAAATCGCCGTCGGTGCAAAGCATGACGCGGTTCGTACCGCCGCGAATGAAGCCTTGCCGGGCGACTTCGTAAGCCAATTGAATGCCCGAGGCGCCGTTGGTCGAGCCGCCGGCTTGCAATTGTTCCAGCGCCCCCGCGATCACGGCCTGGTGGTCGCCGGTGGTCGAAGGCAGCACGAGGCCCGACGAGCCGGCATACACGACCATCGCGATCCGATCGTTTTCGCTCAGCCGATCGATCAGCAACCGCAAGGCGGCCTTGAGCAGCGGCAGCTTGTTCGGCTCGTCCATCGAACCGGAGACGTCAACGAGAAACACCAGGTTGCTGGCCGGGCGGTTGTTGAAATCGATCTCGCGCCCCTTGAGGGCCACCCGCAGCAAGCGATGCTTCGGAGCCCACGGGCAGCCCGCGACTTCGGCATGCACGGCGAACGGGGCGTCGCCCGCAGGCGGAGCATAATGGTACTTGAAGTAATTGACCAACTCTTCGATCCGCACCGCGTCCTTCGGCGGCAGCGACCCTTGGTTCAAAAACCGCCGCACGTTGGCATACGAGGCCGTATCGACGTCGATCGAGAAGGTCGAGAGCGGGTTCTGGCGGACTTCGAGAAACGGGTTTTCGGCGATCCGGGCGTAGGCTTCGGTGTTGAAGCCTTCGCCGTCGAAAGCCGCCGGCATCGACTCGACTTGAGAGTCCTGGACCAAGCCGCCGATCATGACGTTTTTGTCGCCGCGCCCCGTCGCGAGACCTTCGGCGCCCAGGTCAGGTTTTGGGAGCGGGTCCAGCACCTGTGGACCATCAGGCGCCCGGCGAGTTTTGGTTTCATAAACTGGCTTGTTGACCGTGGAGGGGGATTTTTTCGATTTGGGCGTGCCGGTCGGCTTTACAGTGGTGTACCTCGGGGTGATTCGATCTGTAACTTGGCCGCCGGCTCCGCCGCTAGGAGCTGATTCTTGAATCTGCTCGCTGTAATAGTGATGGCGTGTCAACTCTTTCGCAGTTTTCGGCGCGAGCGAGGTGAGATGGTTCCGGGATTGAGATTTGCTTTCGCGGCCATCTCGGATCGCATAGGAGGGCTTGACTTCAGCCATGATCTCTTCCGCCAAACCCTGCCCCGCCGCCGCCGGGTCGTTGGATCCCCTCAGAGCTTGATTCATCACTTCGCCTTCGAGCCCGTCGGAGCGAAAAGCTACCGACCCGCTCCTCCCAGCTTCCCTGGCCGCCTGCATTGAAGGCCAGAAGAGCCAGCCGGAAAATCCCAAGGCCAGACACGCCGCCGCGGCAACCGCCAACCGACGCCGCAAGCGAATCAACCGCGCCATCTGCAACGAAACCACGGGCCGCTCGCAAGCTTCGATTCGCTGATCGATCCGCTCGCGCTCAGTTGCCGATAGTTGCCCCGGCGGCTCGCTCGCCAGTGCGGCCGTCATCAATTCGATCGAGCGGCGGATTTCGGCCACGGCTGAACGGGCGACTTCCGAAGCGGCCAATTCCTGATCGACGGCTTCTCGTTCGGCATCGTCGAGCTCGCCGAGCGCGTAGGCGGTGAGTCTCGCTTCGTCGGCGTGGGAGGGTTGAAGTTCGGTTTCGCGGTTCATGTTCTATTCTCCGGCAGGGGCGGCGGACGCGCCGGCGCCCGACGTGGACTTGACGTGGAGTTGTCGGCGGACGGTTTTGATGGCGACGTGCAGCAAATAGCCTACGTTCGAGACGCTCAGCCCGGTGACGCCGCTGATCTCGCGGTAACTCAGGCCGTTTTGAAATTTGAGCCGGACCACTTCCTGCTGGTTTTCCGGCAACGCGGCCAGCAGGACCAGCACCGATTGGTGCAACTCCCGCTGCTCGGCCGCGGAGTCCTGGCTGGTCTGGCCGTCGCTGCGGACATCGAGTTGCTCGGGGACGGTCGCTTGCATGCGATGTTCCTTTCTACGCACGTCCAACGCCCGCCGGCGGCAGACGGTATACAGCCATTGGGCCAGCCGCCCGTCGAACTCGGCCCGGTCTTGCTCGCAGAGCCGCAAGAACGTGTCTTGCACGACGTCCCGCGCCCGCTCGGCGTCGCCCGTGATGCGCGCGGCGTACCGCACCAGCGGTCCTTCGTAGCGAGCCACGATCGACCGCAGCCATTCGCCAGGCTTTTCGGGCTTGTCTTCGGCCATCCGTTTCTCAACCGCGGCTCAGTCGGCCCATCTATTCAACGCATCAGACGCCCGTTTATTAGACACGGTTCCTGCGATTTTTCACCATCATCAAGTCGCAAAAACAGCGCCATGCCGCACGGCCGCCCTCGGCCGTGAATTG
>DATNEC010000030.1:0-11444 GCA_035606815.1 Pirellulales bacterium | reverse complement strand
TCAACCCGGCCGACGCGCCGATCATGATTCTGACGCTGACTAGCGACACCTACGGCAAGGCGCGGATGTACGATTCGGCGGCGACGATCTTGCAGCAGAAGCTGTCGCAAGTGCGCGGCGTCGGCCAGGTGATGATCGGCGGCGGCGCCGCGCCGGCCGTGCGTGTCGACGTGAATCCGACGATCTTGAACCACATGGGCATCGGCCTGGAAGACGTCCGCACCGTGCTCGGCAGCGCCAACGCCAATCGGCCGAAAGGGCAGATCGCCGACGAAACGCGCGCCTGGTCGATCAGCACGACCGACCAATTGCTGACGGCCAGCGAATATCGGCCGCTGATCGTGGCCTATCGCCGCGGCGCGCCGGTGCGGCTCGGCGACGTCGCCTCCGTCGCCGACTCTGTGGAAGACATTCGCGCCTTCGGCCAGTACGAGGGCAAGCCGGCGATCACGATCGTCGTCTTCCGCCAGCCGGGGGCGAACATCATCGCCACGGTCGATCGCATTCGGGCGCTGTTGCCGCAGCTCGAAGCCCAGATCCCCGCCGACATGACGCTCTCGGAGGCGATGGACCGCACGGCGACGATCCGGGCCTCGGTGCATGAAGTGCAATTCACGCTGCTCGTTTCGGTCGGCCTGGTGATTCTGGTCGTGTTCCTGTTTTTGCGCGACATGCGGGCCACGTTCATCCCCAGCGTGGCCGTGCCGGTTTCGCTGATCGGGACGTTCGGCGTGATGTACCTGGCCGGGTACAGTCTCGACAACCTGTCGCTGATGGCCTTGACGGTCGCCACGGGCTTCGTCGTCGACGATGCGATCGTGGTCATTGAAAACATCACCCGGCATTTGGAAGAAGGCGTGCCGCCGCTGGCCGCCGCCTTGCGCGGCGCCAGGGAGATCGGCTTCACGGTGCTTTCAATCAGCGTTTCGCTGGTGGCGGTGTTCATTCCGATTCTGCTGATGGGCGGCATCGTGGGCCGGCTGTTCCGCGAATTCGCCGTGACGCTCTCGGTGGCCATCGCCGTCTCGCTCGTCGTTTCGCTCTCCGCCACGCCGATGTTGTGCGCGGTGATGCTGAAACCGCAGCATCGGGAGCGGCGCGGCCGCTTGTATCGCTTCAGCGAGTGGATTTTCGATTGCGTTCTCGCCGCCTACGAAGCGACGCTAAGGAAAGTGCTGCGGCGCCAAGGCTTGACGATGCTCGTCACGCTGTCGACGATCGGCTTTACGATTTATCTGTACGTCGTCGTGCCCAAGGGCTTCTTTCCGCAGCAAGACACCGGGCGGCTGTCGGGCAACATCGTGGCCGACCAGGACACCTCGTTTCAGGCGATGGGCTCCATCATCCGGCGCTTCGCGGCCGCCGTCAGCGAAGACCCGGCGGTCGAGAGCGTGACCGCCTATTCGGGGGGCTACAATGGCGCGGCGAACGCCGCCCGGATGTTCGTGGGCCTGGTTCCGATCGAAGAGCGCCAACTTAGCGCCGACCGGGTCATCGCCCGCATCCGCGGCCGGCTCTCGCACATCGCCGGCGCCAATTTGTATTTACAGGCCACGCAGGATCTGCGCGTCGGCGGGCGGAGCAGCAGCGCCCAATACCAATACACCCTGCGCGGCGATAATCTCGAAGACCTGAACGAATGGGGCCCCAAGCTGCTGCGCGAGATGCGCAGCCTGCCGGGCGTGGTCGATGTCAACAGCGACCAGCAGAACAAGGGCCTGCAAGCCCGGCTGACCATCGATCGGCTGGCGGCGGCCCGGCTGGGGATCACCCTGCAAACCATCGACGACACGCTCTACGACGCCTTCGGCCAGCGGCAGGTCTCGACCATGTACCGCCCGCTCAACCAATACCGGGTCGTGATGGAGGTCGAGCCGGCCTTCTGGCAGAATCCCGACGCCTTGCGGCATATCTACGTGCGCGGCGCCAACGGCGCCCAAGTTCCGCTCAGCGCCCTCTACCGCTACTCGTCGAACACCACGCCGCTGTCGGTCAATCACTCGGGGCAGTTCCCTTCCGTGACGTTCTCGTTCAACCTCGAGCCGGGCACTTCGCTCGGCGACGTCGTGCCGAGAATCGAAGATGCGGCGAAGGAGTTGGGGCTGCCCGAATCGATTCAGGGCAGTTTTCAAGGCACGGCCCAGGCGTTTCAAGACTCGCTGCGCAATCAGCCGCTGCTGATTCTGGCGGCGCTAGTGACCGTCTACATCGTGCTGGGCGTGCTCTACGAAAGCTACATTCACCCCTTGACGATCCTCTCGACGCTCCCCTCGGCCGGCGTCGGCGCCTTGGTGGCGCTGATCCTGTGCCGCACCGAGCTGAACGTGATGGGCCTGATCGGCATCATTCTGTTGATCGGCATCGTCAAGAAGAATGCGATCATGATGATCGACTTCGCCTTGGAAGCCGAGCGCAATCACGGCAAATCGCCGGAAGAGGCGATCTTCGAGGCCTGCCTGCTGCGCTTCCGGCCGATCACGATGACCACCATGGCGGCCCTGCTCGGCGGGTTGCCGCTGGCGCTCGGCTCGGCCGCCGGATCGGAGCTGCGCCGGCCGCTGGGCATCGCTATCGTCGGCGGCTTGATCTTCAGCCAACTGCTGACGCTCTACACCACGCCGGTCGTCTATTTGTATCTCGATCGTTTTCGCCTTTGGTGCGCGCGATCGCGGGCAGTCGCGACGTAGAGTAAGCGTCCACGCTTGCTTGCCGAATTGCTCTCGAAAGTCGCTTTCGGGATGGTTAGGCTACTTGTACCCGGTTACCGAAATCTTCCCGCGACGAGGACTCGATCGATGCGCCGCACCAAATTTCGTGGCATGGTTCTACGCTTTTGCATTGCGTTTTGCATGCTGCCGCTGGCATCGCCGCCCTTGTCGTCCCAAGCTGCTGAGCCGTCTACCGACGTCCAGAGGCGGTTGTACGTCGTTTGCCCCGGCATCCGCGACTATTTGGAGTTCGGCGGAGCGGGCATTCTCGTGTTCGACATCGACGACGGGCACAAGTTCGTCAAACGCATCGAGACGCCCGCCAGTCGCGAGGAAAAGCCCGACAACATCAAGGGCGTTTGCGCCGACGCGGCGAGCGGCCGCTTGTATTTCACGACTCGCTCGAAGTTGTACTGCATCGACCTCGTCAGCGAGCAGCCGCGCTGGGAGCGGGCCTTGCCGGGCGGGACCGATCGGATGTCGATCACCCCGGACGGAAAAACCCTCTACGTGCCGTCGTTCGAGAAGGACACTTGGAACGTCGTGGATGCGGCCGGCGGCGAATTGCTGTCCTCGATCGAGACCAAGAGCGGGGCGCACAACACCGTCGTCAGCCGCGACGGCCGGCGGATGTACCTGGGCGGGCTCAAGTCGCCGCTGTTGTTCGTCGCCGACGCGAGGTCTCACGAGATCGTGCAAAAAGTCGGGCCGTTTGCCGGCGCCATCCGGCCGTTCACGGTCAACGGCGCCCGCACGCGGGCCTACATTTGCGTCAACGGCCTGCTGGGCTTCGAAATCGGCGATCTGAACTCGGGCGAAAAACTGCACCGCGTCGAAGTGCAGGGTTTTGAAACGGGGCCGGTCAAACGGCACGGCTGCCCCAGCCACGGCATCGGCCTGACGCCCGACGAAAAAGAAATCTGGGTCGTCGATGCGTTCAATCAAAAGGTGCATGTGTTCGACAACACGGCCGAGCCGCCGCGCCAGCGGCAGAGTTTTTCGGTCCGCGAGCAGCCGGGCTGGGTCACGTTCAGCCTCGACGGCAAGTTCGGCTATCCCTCGACGGGCGAAGTGGTCGACGCGGCCACAAAAAAGGTCGTGGCCGCCTTGGCCGATGAAAACGGCCAGCCGGTCCACAGCGAGAAGATGGTCGAGATCGACTTCCGCGACGGAAAACCGATCGCCGCCGGCGACCAGTTCGGCGTCGGGCGCGTCGTGCCGAGATGATCACGTAGACGCGCCAGCGGCGCTGCGTTGAAATCTTCCAAAAAATTCAGAACTAACAATTGAAAAGATTGCATTTCGCGGCGGCCGTGGTATCATGCTGCGAATCAAATCACTGCTTGGTGATTTCACGGTGCGATTCTGCATCGGGGCGCCAATGGGAACCGATCCTCTACTTCATCCGCCTTCGGTTGATGGTTCCGGTTTGGGCAGCGTCGCGTGGTGCGGATTGCCGCCGCACACCCGCGCCGCGATGAAGGAATTGCTGAGGGCCTTCGATTACGCGCAAACGGTCGCGCGCGACGTTTGGGCGTTCGCGGTCGAAATCGAGCACTTGTGCGACAAGGGCCTCACCCGTTCGGACTTTCGCTGGCTCGCCTGCAAGGGTTACATCGAGCACGCGCGCGAGATCACCCATAGCGACGAGGACGGCCGCCGCTTTCGAGCGCTCGGGGATCTGTCGTTTCCCGAACGCACCTGTTTCATTCTTACGGAAGCGGGCGCCTCGGTTGCGCGGTCGTTGTCTTGCAACCCTTCCCCAGACGGCGCCGGCTGCGATCGCTCGCGGCAATCGCGTGCTTCGTCGATCGATCGCACCGCGCGCGGTTTGTTCCCCAGGGACGACGACAGTTCCCCTGCGACGGGGAAGCCCGCCGCGCCGGCAAGCCAGGTCGTTCCCGCCTGGAACGCCGAGCGGCGCGAGTTGCGAGTCAGCGACGCGCTGGTGAAACGATTCAAATGGCCGGCCGCCAACCAGGAACTGGTGCTCACCGCTTTCGAAGAAGAAGGCTGGCCTTCGCGCATCGACGATCCGCTGCCCGTCGAGCCGGAACAAGATCCCAAGCGCCGCTTGCACGACACGATCAAGTGCCTGAATCGCAAGCAGGAGCGCCCCCTGTTGCACTTCCGGGGCGACGGGACGGGGGAAGGCATCGTCTGGGAATTCATGCCCTGCGGCGGCCGCGGCGCGGACGGATGAACGAGGCGCAGCGTCGAAGCTTCCCCGCCGCTTCCGTATTCAAACTCTCGCGGACGCGCTATCTGGCTCTTCACCGGAATGGTGCGACACGAACTGCAATACAAGGCGTGGGTGCGTGCCTAAGTTCATACCGCGTGGACTGGGTTGGCGCCGAGACCTGCCCGATGCCCGCGACTATTCGCCGGACCACGAGCCGATCGCGCTCTTGCTGTCGAGGCTGAAGGCGGCGCCGCGGCGTCCGCGTCCGCCGCCGCCGGCGGTCGATTTGCGCGGCGACGAAGGAGGCGAATATTTCCCGCCCGTCGAAGACCAGGGCGCAATCCATTGCTCGCCCGCCTTCGCGGTGCTCAGCTTGATCGAGTATTTCGAGCGGCGTTCGATGGGCCGGACGCTGGAAGGCTCGCGGCTGTTTCTCTACTGGATGGCGCGCAAACTCTTCCGCGGCGAGCGAGACGCCGGAGTCGGACTACGCGCGACTCTGAAGGCGCTCGTCCGATTCGGCGCGCCGCCCGAAGCTTTCTGGCCTTACGAACCCAGCCGAATCGACGCCCGCCCCCGCGACGCCAGCTTGTTCGGCTACGCCCGCGATTACGCCTCGATCCGCTACGTGCGTCTCGACCGGCGCAACGGCGACGGCCATCGCACTCTGGCCGCGGTCAAGTCGTTTCTGGCCGCCGGGTTTCCGATCGCCTTCGGCTTTTCGGTCCCCAGCAGCCTCTCCGCCTCGGCAGACATCCCTTATCGGCCCGGTTTCGATTCGGTGCGGGGCGGGCAGGCGGTCGTGGCGGTCGGTTATGACGAAAGCCGTCTCACTTCGCCGCGCGGAGCGCTGCTGGTTCGCAGCAGTTGGGGGGAAGACTGGGGCGAACGCGGCTATGGCTGGCTGCCGTACGCCTACGTCGAGCAGCAGCTTGCAGCCGATTTCTGGGCGGTGCTGCGAGAGGACTGGCTGCAATCGAACGAGTACGAGCGGCCGACGGGCGTCGACGCGCCGGCCTCTCGGCCGGCCCGGTCGTAATGTGCCGCGGCGTTCGGCGGGCGTTTTTCGTTCCCCGCGCAGTTCCCCACCCGGTCCCCTCACGGTCGCGCCGAGCGCCGTTTTTGCTGCCCCTGGCTTTCCGTATTCGATTTCTCGACGGTCGCTATTTTTTGTGTTGGCCCCTGAGCAACGAAGTCCAGCCATGGCGACGCGACCGTGAACGACCAGGCTCAAGCGATTCTCGCGCAACGCATCCCCGGCCTCGCCGAGCTTTGGCAGCGCAGCCTGGGCGACGCGAGCATTCGCATCGCGGTGCTGGACGGCCCGGTCGATCGAATGCATCCCTGTTTCCTGGGCGCCGATCTCGGCGCGCCCGGCGACGACGACCGGGAAGCGGCGTCGGAGCGCTCCGATTTCGGCCGCATGTCGGCGCACGGAACGCACGTCGCGAGCGCCATCTTCGGACAGCCGGGCAGTCCGGTCGCGGGAGTCGCCCCCGCTTGCCGCGGCATCCTCATTCCGATCTTCTCCGATGAGACCAATCGTCCCACGCCCCAGGTCGATCTAGCCTTCGCGATCAACCAGGCGCTCGACGCGGGGGCGCACGTGATCAATATCAGCGGCGGCGAGTTAAGCGATTCGGGCCGGGCCGACCCAATGCTGGTCCAGGCGATCCGCAATTGCGACGAGCGCGGCGCGTTGGTCGTCGCCGCCGCGGGGAACGACGCCTGCCGCTGCCTGCATGTTCCCGCCGCGCTGCCTTCGGTTCTGGCGGTCGGAGCGATGGACGGCGGGGGCCTGCCGCTGGCCATGACCAATTGGGGCGATGCTTATCAGTCACAAGGCTTGCTGGCGCCGGGCGAGAACATTCCCGGCGCGGTCCCCGGCGGCGGGATTGCGCTGAAGACGGGAACCAGCTTCGCGACGCCGATCGTGAGCGGCGTGGCCGCTCTGTTGCTCAGCTTGCAGGCGCAGCGAGGGGCGCCGCCCGATCCTCGCGCGGTTCGAGATGCGCTGCTGGCCGGCGCGACGCGTTGCCGGGAGGAACTTCTCGGCGATTGCCGGCGGTTCATGGTTGGAACACTCAACGTCCCAGGCGCCTATTCCTCGCTCTTTACAGGAGAAACTGACATGTCTGATGAAACTCTGGCGGCTGCGGCCCCCGAAGTGAATTACGCTGAACAGGCGGTTGCCGGCGAACTCGGCCTTGTCGCCGCGGAAGGCAGCGCGGCCGAACCGGTCGCGGCGGGCGTCGAGAGCGGCGGCGGGCCCGGCTCGGCGTTCGCTCAGCACTCGATTCCGGCCTCCCGCGGCAGTTCTCGCAGCGCCGTTGTTTCGGCCGTTCGTGCATCCGAGGGGTGTGGCTGCGACGGATCGAAGGGCTCACGGCCCCTAGTTTATGCACTCGGCGTGATCGGCTTCGACTTTGGGACGGAGGCCCGCCGTGACAGCTTCAAGCAACTCATGCCCAGCGTGAGGCCCGACCCCGTCGAAGGGCTGATCCCGGAAGTTCCGGGCGATCCGTTTGGCCCCGATCCGACGTATCCCATCTATCCGCCCAATCCCTATGACTGCAAGCAAATGGTGAACTACCTTTGCGGCTTTCCCCGGCCGGCGCCCCCATTTCCGACCGAGGGCGGGTTCCCGCGGGTTCCTTTCGACGGTTCGTACGATCCGCCGACGTCGCGGCATGGACTCGCCTTTCCGCCGACGGGCGACAAACCGACGGGATATCTCGATCAACCCGCCGATCTCTCGGAGGCCACGCAGTTGATTTGGACGCTGAACATCGAGTTGACGCCGATCTACGCGATTCGTCCGGCGGGCAGCTTTTCGGAGCAGACGTATCTGCGCCTGGTGCAGGCGCTTGCCGGGCAGGTGAGATCGCGGCGGGACAAGTATTACGTGTCGCGAGTCTCGATTCCCGGCGTATTGACCGGCGCGACGGCGCGGCTGTTCTCCGGGCAGGTCGTGCCCATCATCGAGCCGCAGCCGCGGGGAATGTACTCGTGGAACGAAAACTACCTCGTCCAAGAGGCGATGAAGAGCAAGGGCTTCGAGCCGCCCGCGACGACGATTGCCGAAGCCGAGATGACCGCCCTTGAAAAAGCGGACAAAGACAGCTCGGAGAACTTCTACAAGTCGATGCTGAATTTCCTCAACAAGATCTATTACAAGCTTCGCAATCTGGGGCAGGCGCCGGCCGATCGGGCCTTGAACTATGCCGCGACCAACGCCTTTCAATTCACGCAAATCATCGAGAACGAGGCCGCCAACAATACGCAACTGGACACGATCGACGTCGAGCGCAGCGCCTTTTGCCGGATGGACTCCGATTGCTGGGACGTCCTGATCCGCTTTTTCGATCCGACCGACGTCCGCCGGGCGAGGACCGTCTACCGCTACACGATCGACGTCAGCGACGTGTTTCCGGTCAGCGTCGGCGAAATCCGCACCTGGGAGGACGCCGTCTAAGAAGCCATTGGTCCGGGGCCGTCGTCACGCGATTGCGGCGAGATACGCGCCGCAGAACATTACCGTCGAACTTTTTTTCCAAACCTGGAGGTACTCATGAATACGCCGATTCAGACGAGGCCCGTGGCCCGCCAAGTCGTCTGGTCGTTCCAAGAAACCCGCGAAGAGCTCGCTTGCTGGAGCCGGGATCCTCGCGATCCGTCCGCGCGCGACGGAGGCGGAATCGTCCCGCTGGGGTACGAAGAGTGCTATCGCCTGCGCGGCCCGGCGCAAGACATGTGCTTGAGCCAATACTACTGAACGAGGCGGCCGTTTTTCCTGCGTTCCCAATCGTGTCCCGCAGTTCAAGGAGAAAAGTCATGAATTTGCCCGTCCAGTCAAGGCCAGTCCATCGCGTCCTCGCGACGAGCCGGGCCGCGTCGAGCGATTTCGGCGTCGCAGACGCCGCGAGAATGAATTCCCAGGGCGGCGTCGCGCCCAGCGAGTGCGGCATCGAACCGAGCTTCGGCTGGGACGACGTGCTCGGTATCGCGACCAAGGTCGCTCCGCTCGTCCTGGCGGCACTTTAGGTCTCGTGATGGTGAAGTCCGTCGTGATTTTTTTCGACACTTGTGAAAGGAGAAACGTGATGAATCTTCCATTGCAGCGCGAACCCGTCGAGCGTTCCCTCGCCTCGCAGGCCGCGACCGACAAGGATCCGGCCGCCGCCATGTTGGCCAGCGGCGTCAGCCCGAGCGGGTCTGGGATCCAGCCCAACGCCTGGCAAGACATCGTGGGCAAGTTGTTGCAGACGGGTTTGAGTTTCCTCTGATCGCGTGAAACTGCGAGGCGCATCTCGCCGGAATTCGCAATGGCGCCGCCAGCGGTTCGTCTTTGCCGACGAACCGCTGGCTTCTTGATCGCCGCGGCGAAAATGGCGAAAATTGCGCGGGAGTCGATTGCCGCAGCGCCCATCTTTAGGCCAGGAGGAAACGCCGTGCATCCGAAACAGTGTCAGCCCGTCGTGCGGCCGCACCTGGTGCGGGACTTCACCGACAAGTCGTACCTGATCGCCCATTCGACCCCGCCCTATTTCACGGTTTTGGGCGAGCTTGACGATCCCGACCGGCCGCAGCAGTATCTCGAACCCGTCGCTTGTTTCGACTGGTGCGCGCTATTCAGCGGCGTGGCCGCCTGTCGCCGCGGTTGCCGGCGGTAGCGGAGGCGAGAAGGCGAGCAGATCGATTGCGCTTGGGAGCGCCTAACGCGAATCCGAAGCGCAAGGGGGGCGGTGCCTCATTCTCGGGATTTCCTCGCTTGCGCTTCGCGCTGGCATTGGTTCTGTTAGAGGATTCCGGTCTATCCGGCGGAAACCCCGGCCTGCTGATCTTGGCCCCTGCGAGGCTGTTCCGCCGACTCCGGCGCCGGTATCTTTACGGGAATTGAACATCCGTGCAACGTCACGCGGCTCCTTCCTCTACCTTCTGATAGGCAATGCAACTCATCATGGCGTGCCATTCCGCGAACATGGGCGCCTTGCGGGCGGCGGCGAATTGAATCGACCTATCAAAAACATCGAGACGGCTGGCCCGAGCGATCGGCCGGCCGAGGTCGTTTCGCCGGAAGGCGCGCGCCAGCCGACCGCCGGGCTGAACTTCTGGCGTGATCTGTTCAGCCTCAGCGGCGCCGCGGGACGGCTGGTTTTGGGGCGCGTGGCGGTGTTCGGCGCCGTGGCATGGCTGATTTGGTGGATCGAAAACGCCACCGATACGTCGATCGCCGTCGATCTCGCGCCATACGAGGTGGCCGGAGCGGCGCTCAGCCTGCTCTTGGTCTTGCGGACGAACGCGGGCTACGACCGTTGGTGGGAAGGACGCAAGCTCTGGGGCGGCATCGTCAACCAGTGCCGCGACCTGGTCGTGGTTTCGCTGGCGAACGGCCCCGCAGATCCGCATTGGCGCGGCGAGATCGCGCGCTGGACGGCCGCCTTCGCCCATGCCTCTCGCCGCAGCCTGCGGGGCGAACGAGATGCTGCGGAACTGGCGGCCCTGCTGGGCGCCGAAGCGGCGGCCCGCGTCGCGGCGGCCGAGCACATGCCAAGTTACGTCTCGGCGAGGATCGCGGCGCTGTTGGCCGACGCGCTGAAGCGGCAGCAAATCGCGGGCTTCGCCTTCCAACAAGCAGATCGGGACCGCGCGCTGCTGCTCGATCACCTGGGCGGCTGCGAGCGGATTCAAAAGACGCCCCTGCCGCGGGCGTATGCCGTTAAGATTCGACAATTCATCGTTCTGTTTCTGTTGGCGCTGCCCTTTGCGCTCATCACGCGGGTGGGCTGGCTGACGCCGCTGGTCACGATCCTGGTGGCCTACCCGATCCTCGCGCTTGACAAGATCGGCGCCGAACTGCAGCAGCCCTTTTCGACGACCAGTTTGAATTATTTGCCGCTGGACGAGATTTGCGCCACGATCGAGCGCAATCTGCTGGCCCAATTGGAAATCGAGCAATCTTAGGAGGACGCGGATGCGGAAGCTTATCAAGGGGATCGTGGAGTTTCGGGAACAGCAATTGCCGCACTATGCCGAGCAATTCCGCCGGTTGTCGTTGGGGCAGACGCCCGACACGTTGTTCATCACCTGCTCCGACAGCCGCGTCGTGCCCGAGTTTTTGGCCTCGACCAAGCCGGGGGATTTGTTCGTGATGCGCAACGTCGGCAACTTGGTCCCCCCGGCCACGGTCGAAGGCAGTTCGACCGGCGACCTGTCGGAAGCCGGCGCCATTGAGTACGCGGTGTTGGTGCTGCGGGTGGAGAACATTATCGTTTGCGGTCACTCCGAATGCGGCGCGATGAAGGCCGCGCTATCGCTCGAGTCGACGGCGGAAACGCCCAACCTGAGCAAGTGGCTTCATCACTGCACCTCCGCCGTATTTCGACTAGACCAGGAAGGGCCGCTCGATCGGGCGCTCAAGGTCCACGACCAACTCTCCCAACTCAACGTGCTGGTGCAGCTCGAGCACTTGATGTCGTACTCGTTGGTCCAAGAGCGCGTGCGGTCCGGCGAGTTGCAGCTTACCGGCTGGTGGTTCGACATCGCCAACGGCG
>DATNEC010000024.1:0-3363 GCA_035606815.1 Pirellulales bacterium | reverse complement strand
TGCCCAGGTTCAGCGAGATTTCGCCGGCCGGATTGTTGGCCACCGTGCGGGGGTTGTGGTGGTGCGACCAGAACTTGGTGTCGTAATCGAAGCCCTTCAGCTCGTAGATCTCGTTCTCGGTCTCGACGTTGCCGTGTTCGGTGACGCCGACGTAAATGCCGACCTGCGACTTGTCGACGTTCGGCCAGTCGATGCCCGAGTCGGCGATCGCCTCGTGGGCGCAATAGACGCCGACGCTGCCGGCCCGGGTGCCGCGGCGGAGATCCTTTTTCTTCTGGTATTTCAGTTCGTCGAACCGGCAAACGCCGGCCAAGGTCGAGCCGACGTAGCGAATTTCGTAGGGGGTCACCCCGCTGCGGCAGGCCAGCAGATTGTCGCGAAACTCGCGCAGCGTGTCGCCATTGGGCGCCGTGAGGCCGATGCCCGTGATGACGATGCGGTGAGAGTCGGGCGGGCCTGCTACCATCGGGCCTTCCATTCAAACACTTAAACCCTCGAAGTTAGCGGTTGCACAAGTCCTTGGCAAGCGGCGAGCCGTCGCATGCCTTCCGCCGTGGAGATGCGCGGTTTGTAGCCGAAATCGCGTCGCGCCCGTTCGATGTTGAAATAATGCGATCTGCCCAGTTGAGAGGCTAAAAAACGAGTCATCCGCGGCTCGCTTTGTCGGCGGGTCGCCGTCCAAAGCGTCTCGAGCACGGCGCCGATCGCCCAAGCGGCGGAAGTCGAAATCGATTTCTCAACGGGGGGGAGCCGGTGCAACGCCAACAAATCGTCGATCCATTGCCAGCAATTGACCGGTTCGCCTTGAGTGATGAAATAAGCTTGCCCCGCGACAGGCGAGCCGGCTGCGAGGCGATCTGCGGCCATCAGGTGGGCCGCCGCCGCGTTTTCTACGTACACCGTGTCGATCAGGTTCGTGCCGTCGCCCACGCGGCGCAATTGCCCGGCGCGCGCCCGCTCGATCAACCGCGGCACGAGCTGCCGGTCGCGCGGCCCCCAGATGAGGTGCGGCCGCAGCGAGCAGGTCAATAGGCCATCGCGGCCGTTGGCGGCGAGCACTTCCTGCTCGGCCAGCGCCTTGGTATGCGGATAGTGGCAGAGCCAACGCTTGGGATAGGGCGCCGACTCGTCGATTCCGCATTGATCGTCGCCGTCGAACGTAACACTCGGACTGCTGGCATAAACCAGCCGGCCGACACGATGCCGCCGGCAGCCTTCAATCACGTGCCGCGTGCCGAGCGTGTTGATGCCGTAGAAATAATCCCACGGTCCCCAGATGCCCGCCACTCCCGCGACGTGGAACGCAACGTCGATTCCCTCGCACGCCCTGGCGACCGCCTGGGCGTCGCGCAGATCGGCCAGCACGGTTTCGACGCCGAGCGCATCGAGTTCCGGCGTCCGACGGCGGCAGAGCGCCCGCACGCGATCGCCGCGGGCCACGAGTTGTTCGACGAGATACAGGCCCAGGAATCCCCCGGCGCCGGTGATGAGACAGTTCACGGTTTGGTGCTTACTAGCTCCGAAACACTGGGTGGGGGCTTTCAGGCGAGTTCATCTGGTATGATTCGGGGGATCCGATTAGTCAGGTTATCTGAAAGGGCGCGGAGCCGGTAGCCAGGCGCGTGGGGCGCGGTCGGCGTCGAAGCGGCGGTTTTCTTCGTTGACGAACACGACGAAATTCTGGTCGGCGGCGGTTATTTCGAGTGGCCGCCTTGAAGCCGGGCCGAGATCAGCATGTTTGCGACAATCCCTTCACAGCCCGGGTTTGCACTTTGGATGATGCCGCATCTGCTGCTGATGGCGGCGCCGCCGCTGATGGCTTGGTTGTGGCGCCGCGGCGGCCGATTTTCTCTCAAGCACATCTTTTTGGCGACGGCTGCCGTCGCGATGCTGGGAAATAACATCGCTTGGGCCATCAAGGCTGCATTAGCTCACGGACCGATTCCCCTATTCAAAGAACTTGCTCAGCACTTTTGGCCGACGTGGTTGATCGTGTTCTCTATTTCCCTCACTGCCACGTTTGCATTGCGACTTTTGTTCAGAAACATGCCGTCCGTCGACAAAGCCAAAGCCGTTCAGCAACCCGAGTCACCAAAACCAATCGAATAAGACTTCCATGACGACGGTCTGCCCGGCCAAGAGAAGCATCGCCGCCCAAGCGCGCGGGCTTAATCTGTTGGAATTCGAATCCGCGGCCGACGGGCCGCTCGTCAATTGCGTCGCCGCGCCGATCGCCAAGAAGGAGACCATGAACAACCAGATTCGCTCGGTCTCCAGCGTGTAAAGCGGGGCGATATCGAGGATCGCCAGCGCGGCGGCGAAACTCAACGCCAGCCCGCGGCCCGGACTGGCCGTGGCCCGATGCAATTCGGCCCAAAGCTGTTTCCCCCAGAGCGCGGTCAGCGGCAGTCCGGCGCAGAAGAAGAACGCCGCCAGGTTGGCGATGCTGAAATGGAAATCTTGCCGGAGCGAGTTGTGGCCGCGGTCTTCGACGATCGCGTTTTGCCCGCGAATGGCCTCGCGGAGCGTCGCGAAGACGTCGTAGCCCGACCACAGGTGCAGCGCGACATAAATCGCCGCCGCCGTAAGCGCGGCCGCGCCCAGCCCGAGCATCGTGTTGAAGAACCGCTTGCGGTCGGCCCAGGCGGTCCATGCCGCCAGCACGACGGCCCACAACACCAGAAACGACGCCGAGAATGTCATGAAAGCCGCCAGCGCCGCCGCCGCCCCGGCCGCCATGCCATAAACCATCGGCCTGCCGCCGCGCAGTTTCCATAGACAAAAAATGCTCCAGACCATCGGCACGTTGAATACGGCGTCCATGCAGGTGGCCGAATAACAGACGACGTTCGGCGCCAACAGATACAGCCCGACGGCCAGCCGGGCCGGCGACTCGTCGAGCACGTCGCGGGCCAACAAGTAAACCGCCGGCACGGCCAAGCCCCCGAACAAGATCGTCGCCAGCGAAGCCGGCACGACCCCGGCGCCGAAAAGCTGCTCCACGAGCCACAAAAACAGCGGCCCGCCGGGCGGATGGCTGCGGCAGTGCAGCGGCAAGTCGGGCATCAGTTCGACGTAATCGTGCAGGAACCGCCGTGGCGTCTCGATCCGCGGCACGGCGCCCAGATAGTCGCTGGCGTGATGCACGGCGTAAGGCTCCCACAGTTTCTGCCAGGGCCGTTTGACCGCCGTCTTTGGCTCGGCCGGAAGCCGGGCCGGCGGGTCGATCATGGCCACGCCGCAAGCGATCGCGATCTGCCAGGCCACGAAAGCCGCCACGATCGCCGGCCCCGACCACCGACGCGGCCAGCCGACCCGGCCGAACCAAACCAGGAACGCTGCCAGCACGGCGACGGCGACGAG
>DATNEC010000688.1:0-2485 GCA_035606815.1 Pirellulales bacterium | reverse complement strand
GGTGCGGCTGTTCGAGCAACCCAACCGCGGGCTGTGCTCCTACAACGAAGTGCTGGCCCAGTTGCCCGGCCGCGTGGCGATTTTGCTCAACAACGACATCAAGCTTGCCGAAGATGCGGTCGACCCTTTGGTCGAGCCATTCTCGACGGACGACGATGGCAGCGCGGCGGACTGCTTCATGGCGGCCCCGCTTTGCCTGCGGTTCGACGGCGGCGGCCACGAGGGTCTGCAAGCGGCCGTTCGCTGGCGCTGGGGGCTGGTCGAGGCGACGGCCTATTTTCCGGGATACGAGCGAACGAAGCTCCTGCCCGGATTGACTGCAGCGGCCGGCCCGGTGATGGCGGTCGATCGCGAGCGATTTTTGCTGCTTGGCGGGTTCGACCCCCAGTATTTGCCTGGCCGCTTGGAAGATTTCGATTTTTCATTTCGCGGCTACCTCGCCGGATTTCAGGCGCGTTACGTGCCCGCTTCGGTGGCATATCACAAAGGGCAAGCCAGTTTCGACGCGGCTTACGGCCCGGCGGCGTGCGACGTGCTGGCGCTGCGCAATACGCTGCTCTTTCAGTGGAAGAATCTCCGCTGTCCCGAGCACATATCGCGCCACTTGGCCGCCTTGCCCGTTCGGTTCGCTTTCGATTGGCTGCGTGCGCCGCTGGCGCCGCGCGAAGCTCGATTCGCCTTCACGCGGGCGTTCTTCGCGGCCTTGGGCCGTCTGGGAGCGTGCCGGCGAACGCCCTGCCCGCCGCGCCGCTCGCGCCAGGCCGAACGCGACTTTTTCGAGCGTTTCGCCGCGGATCGGATGGCCGAACGGGCCATCGACTCGAATCTGCGAGTGCCGGCGGCGCCGCTCTCCAACCCGCCCTGCGAAGCGGCCGATCGCGACGAGCTCTTGGCCGCCATCGGAGGTCTGCACCGATGAAGCCGCAACCGACGATCGGCGCGATCATCATCGCGCAAAACGAAGAGCGCAAGCTGCCGGGTCTGCTCGCCATGCTCGATTGGGTCGATGAAATCGTGTTGGTCGATGGCGGCTCGACTGACCGAACCATCGCCATCGCCCGCGCCGGCGGCGCCCGCGTCTTCGAGCGCCCCTTCGATAACTTCGCGCGGCAACAGAACTACGCGCTCTCGCTGCCCGAGAGCGATTGGATTCTTTCGCTCGACGCCGACGAACGTCCGACCCCCGCGATGATCGAAGAAATCCAAGCTGTCGTCGCAGACGCGCGCTATGCGGGCTACCGGGTGCGCGTGCGCAGCTCGATCTTCGGCCGCCCGATGCGGTTTTCGGGCACGCAAGACGATCGCCAGGTGCGACTCGTGCGGCGCGGCGCGGCCCGTTGGGCAGGCGAAGTCCACGAAACGCTCGAAACCGACGGTCCGCTGGGGCAACTGCGCGGCTGGCTCGACCACGATCCGCTGCCCGATTTGCCGGCGTTTTTGACCAAGATGAACCGCTACACCACGCTGGCCGCCGAGGCCCGCGTCGCCGCCGCCCGACCGCCGCGCGCGGCCGACGCCTGGCTGGCGCCGCCGCGCGAAGTGTTTCGCCGGCTGATCTGGAAACAAGGCGTCTGGGACGGCCCCAGGGCTGGGCCTTCTGCTTCTTGAGCGGGCTGTCGGAATGGGTGCTGGCCGATAAACATCGCAATCTTTGGTCGGCTCGCGGGAGCCGCGTCGAAACATGAACGAACCATCGCTGCCGCTGTTGCCGCTGGTCTTGGGGCGCGTGCCGAAATCGCTGCGTCAGGCGCTGTCGCAGGAAGGCGTGCCGTTCGTCGATCAGGCCGTGATGCCCGCGGGCGGCAGGTTCGTGATCTTCGATTCGGCCGCTTCGACCGGCGCGCACACGCTGCCGGGACAAGCGGCCATCGACCTGGTCGCTTTGCGCAGGACGTGGAGCAGCGACCTCTTCGCGGCCTTGGAGGATGAGACGACCGTCCGCCGCGCCTGGCGTCTCGATCCGCTGACGGTGAGCGAAACGGTCGCCCGGCACGACAAGCGGTCGGTTCGAGAGCGATTGCTGGCCGATCTGAGAAAGCGCGTGGAGAATGCCGGGGGGATTTGGCTGCGGCTGGGCGCCTTTCCGTTTCCCTACCGCAGCGCTTTCAATTTCCGCATCGACCACGACGATTACGACCCCGCCGATTTCGCTGCCACGCTGGCCGCCGCGGACGGCCACGAGAGCGCGATCAGCCACTACGTTTGCGCTTCGACCCATGCAGACCAGCCCGAGGCGATCGCCCGCCTGAAAGGCAGCCACGTCGGCTCGCACGGATTTTGGCACCATACCTACCGCGAAGCTGGCGAAAACGCCTCGAACGTCCGCCGCGGCATCGAAGCGTTGCAAGCGGCGGGGCTTGAGCCGGCCGGCTTCGCGGCGCCGCACGGCCGTTTCAATCGCGGCTTGCTCGATGCTCTGGAATCGCTGGGCGTCGACCATAGCTCCGAGTTCGGATTGGCCTACGACGATGTGCCGTTTTTTCCG
>DATNEC010000676.1:0-5859 GCA_035606815.1 Pirellulales bacterium | reverse complement strand
GAGCGCGCCGGTCGAAAACATCCCCTACAGCTACTACAAGGAATTCACGCGCGACGAACATCACAAGGGCAAGTTCGCCGACTACGTGCAGACCGCGATCCCGTATTGCCTGGGCGATAGCTACGAAGAGTTTCGCGTCGTCGGCACCACGCCCCAGATGTTCGAGGCGTTCGAGTACGTGCCCGGAAAGAAGTATGAGTTTTCGGCGGGCCGCAATTTCGAGCACGACCATTTCTTCGAGGGCGTGATCGGCTCGATCGTGGCGAACAAAACCGGGCTGAAGCTGGGCGATGAATTCCAGCCCGCGCACGGCGTCGAAAACGACGAACAGGGGCACAAGCACGACGCCTTCAAAGTCGTCGGCATCCTCAAGCCGACCGGCACGCCCAACGACCGGGCGCTGTTCGTCAACATGGAAGGGTTTTATTTGCTGCGCGGGCATGCCAAGGCGGCCCAGCCGAACGCGGAGCACACGGAACACGGAGAACACGCGGACCACGACCACGAAACTTCCGAGGCGAGCGGGGGGCGTAAGCCCCCCGGTGACGCGGACCACGACCACGAACACGACGCCGACCAAAAGGCGAGCGGGGGGCGTAAGCCCCCCGGTGAGGCGGAGGGGCGCGGAACGCAGAACGCGCTACGCGGAGCGGAGGACGAGCCTCACCACGACGAGCATGAGCACGACGCCAAGGAACACGGCGAGAACGAGCATGGTCACGACGAACATCCTCGCGACGAACACGACCATGATGCCCACGACCACGATCATGACGTGCACTCGCACTCGCACGAACCTCTGCCCGAATCGCAGCGCGAGGTGACGGCGATCCTGATCCGGACCAATCCCGACAACATCCTGGCCAACAAGACCTTGCAGCGGCTGATCAACAAAGGCCGCGACGCCCAGGCGGTGCAGCCGGCGGTCGAGATCTTTTCGCTGTTCGACTCGATCGTCCGCAACTTGCAGTTGCTGCTGCTGTTGTTGGCGATTCTGGTCATCGCGGTGGCCGGCATCGGCATCATGGTCAGCATCTATAACTCGATGAGCGACCGCCGCCGGGATATCGCCGTGATGCGGTCGCTTGGCGCGCGGCGCTCGACCGTGATGACGATTATTCTGTTGGAATCGATCCTGCTCTCTCTGGGGGGCGGACTCGGCGGCTTTCTGCTCGGTCACGGGCTGATCGGTCTGGCAAGCCCTTGGATTGTCGCTCAAACGGGGGTCTCGATCGGCCTATTCGAGTTCAATCTGTGGGAGGCTTGCCTGATACCGGGGCTGATAGCACTGGCCTCGGCGGTCGGCTTTTGGCCGGCGATGTCGGCCTATGGCACCGACGTCGCCAAGGCATTGTCGGCCGCGCCGTAAGATTTCGAACGGGCGGGACGGATGTTGCCGTCTGCCGCCGCCAGGCCGTCGCCGGCAAAAGAAACTCCGCCGGGCATGGCATCGAACTTGTCGCAACGTGTACAATCGAGAGCGTGCGGATGGAACTCGAAAACTGGAGGAATCCGGTCATGGCTTTGCCGAATAAGCGTGGCGCCTGGGCGGTTTTGTGGGCGGCGGTCCTTTCGTGGCCGGCCGCGGCAATGGCCTGTCCATTTTGCAGCGGCGTCTCGAAGACGCTGAGCGAAGAGATCGGCTCATCCGACGCCGTAGTGCTGGCCAGGCTGCTGCCCAGATCGGCCAAGGCGGCCGAAGCAGCCGACAACGCCCCCGTGACGGCGCCCGACGAATCGGCGTTCGAGATTACCAAGGTGCTCAAAGGCGCCGATGCGCTGGGCAAAACCCGGCAGATCAAGATCTTGTATTTCGGCCAGCAGCCAAAGGGCACGCAGTTCCTGGTCTTCGGCATCGACCCCAAGAATTGGGCCTGGACGACTCCCACGCCGCTCGACGAGCGCAGCGCCAAGTACGTCACCGAGTTGATCGGGCTGCCCGAAAAGGGCGCCGAGCGATTGGCCTTCTTTCAAGAATACCTGGAAGACGCCAACTCGGTATTGGCCAACGACGCCTACGACGAATTCGCACGGGCGCCCTATGCCGAAGTCAAAGAGCTGCGCGAAAAGATGCACCGCGACCGGCTGCTCGACTGGATTCAAGACACCGAGGTCGCGGCCAGCCGGCGGCGGCTATATCTGACGATGCTCGGCATCTGCGGCCAGCCCGACGACATCGCCCTGCTCGAAACGATGCTCAAGAGCAGCGACCGGCAGTATCGCAACGCTTTGGACGCGATGATCGCCTGCTACGTGATCTTGAAAGGCCCGCAGGGCATGCCGCTTGTCGAAGACTTGTTCCTGAAGAACAAGGACGCGGAGTATCCAGACACCTACGCGGCCATCATGGCCCTGCGGTTTCTCGGCCAGGAGAGCGACGTCGTGTCGAAGGAGCGGCTGTTGGCCGGTTTGCGATACATGCTCGACCGGCCGCAGTTGGCCGACTTGGTGATCGCCGATCTGGCGCGCTGGCAGGATTGGTCGGTGATGGACAAGCTGGTGACGCTGTTCAAGCAAGCCGACGACGAATCGTCGTGGGTCCGCGTGCCGGTGGTCAATTATTTGCGAGCCTGCCCCAAGCCCGAGGCCAAACAGCATCTGGCGGAATTGGCCAAGCTCGATCCCGACGCCGTGAAGCGGGCCAATAGCTTCTTCCCGCTCGGCACGGCCTCTCCGGCGGCGGATGCGAAACCGGCCGCCGACAAAGCCGCGGGCGATAAGACTGTCGGCGAAAAGGCGGCGGACAAAAAGTCGAACGCCAAGGCGCCGGCCGCGGGCAACGCGGAAAAGCCCGCTCGCGCCAAGGCGGACGTCCCTAAGACGCCGCCAGCCAAGGCCGGCGCCGGGTTGTCGGCCCAAGACGCCGGCGCGGCCCTGGCCATGCTCGACGAGCGCGAAGTCGCGGCGTCGAAATTGGCCGTTGCTCTAGGCGCCGCCGCGCAGGAAAGCGTCCAACCGTCGTCGGACAACAATCATCAATTGGCGACGGCCGGTCGCGGCTTGCGTTTGCCGGGGTCGAGGAAAGCCGAGTCGCGGCCCATCGCCAAAAAGGAGGCGGCGACCGGGCCAGGCAGTGCGGCATTGATGAGCATGGCCGCCGGGGCCGGGGCTTTCTTGTTCTTGTTGCAATGGGCCATCTTGCGAAACAACCGCGATCGCGTGGTGGGTTAAGGACCGGCGAAGAATCGTTTCCGCACTTCGCCGGCACTAAAGAGAGCGAACGAGCATGAGCATCGAATTGGAACAACCGTCGGCGCCCGCCGAATTCAACGACTACGCCCGCTATCGGGCGCTGAGCGCTTTGGCCGTGGTCAGCGGCGTGTTGGGAGTGCTGTCGGCCTCGGCGATATTGGACTGGACGTTGTGCGTTCTGCCGGTCGTGGGCATCGTTACGGGCGTGCTGGCGCTGAAGAAAATCTGGCGCAACCCTGGCGAATATACCGGGGAGTTGTTCGCCTTGGCCGGCTGCCTGCTCTCGACCGCGTTTCTGATCGGCGGGATCAGTTGGCACAGCTATGTCTATGCCACCGAAGTCCCGCCCGACCATCAGCGCATCAACTACGACATGCTGCAGCCCGACCCAATGGCGCCCGGCCAGATCGTTCCGCCCAGCGCCGAGCAACTCGACGGCAAAAAGGTCTTCATCAAGGGCTATGTGTATCAGCCGAGCGGGGGCCAAATGAATGGGCTAAAGCAGTTCGTACTGGTCCGCGACAAGGGACAGTGCTGCTTCGGCGGCGACCCCAAGCTGACCGACATGATCCTGGTCAAGCTGCACGGCAAACTCTCGGCCGAGTTCAACATGCGCGTCATCAAGCTGGCCGGCACGTTCCACGTCTCGCCCACCGGTGGAATCCACGGGTTAGGCCCCGTGGTCTATCAACTCGAAGCGGACCATTTGCGATGAGCGGCCCGCGGAGGAATTGGGCGCCCGCGAGCGGGCTGCTGCTGGCGGCGGCTTGTCTGCCCTGGGTGGCTGGCTGCGGCGAGTCGCACGCTCCGGCGATGGCCTCGTCCGCGGCAAAAACGAGCTTGCCCTCCGATGTCGCGGGCGGCGGCGAAAAGGAGACGACGCCGGAGGCCGCCGCAATCAAGTCCGACGACGTGCCGGCGCCGGCCGCCGAAGTCGTTTCGTCGGCGAATGCTGCCGAGGCCAAACCCGCGGCCACGGCCGATATCACGTTCGACGATATCAAGTTCGACATCCAGCCCGACGAGCCGTTCGAGCGCTCGATGCTGACCAAGAAAATCGAAAACCTCTCGGGCAAGCCGGTTCGCATCCGGGGCTATATCCTGCCGAGCTTCCAGCAAACCGGGCTGACGCAGTTCGTCCTGGTGCGCGACAATCTTTCGTGTTGCTTCGGTCCCGGCGCCGCGCTCTACGATTGCGTCGTGGTCGAAATGCAGCCCGGCAAGTCGACCGATTTCAATCTCTACCCGGTCGCGGTCGAAGGCACGTTCAAGGTGCAGGAATTCAACGATCCCGACGGCCACACGATGGCCATCTACCATCTCGACGGCGAATCGGTCCGTTAGCCGCCGCTTTCACTCCCAAACGCTTTTTTAAGGGGATGTGGAGATGCGGAGGAGATTTCGGGGATGAAGAACAATTCAGTTTTCAAGCGGTCGCAGTTCCTCATCTCCTCTTTATCCCCCTATCCCCTTTTCAAAACGGTCGCTTCGCCGGGCGGCTTGCCATCACGGCGCAGCGGAACGATTGTTGGGATCATCGCCGCATGGGCTGGGCTTGTTGCTCCCAGCTTCTCCGCCGCCTGTCCCTTTTGCACGGCGGTGAAGCCCAGCCTCTCGCAACGGTGCGACGCTGCGGCGATCGTCGCCTTCGTCGAATGCCTCGAAGCGACGGACTCGCGACAGAGCTTCCGCTTGTTGAAGGCGCCCAAAGGGGGCGAGCTTTTGAAGAGCAAGACGTCGCTGGAATTGACGCGAACGTCGCTTGCCGATCCCGTCTCGACGCCCACGATCGAGACCGGCAGCTTAGCGCTATTATTGGCTAAGCGGGACGAACTCTCCGCCGAGCGCGAGCTGCGTTGGACGGAGATTCCACTGAACGAGACGAGCTACGCCTACGTCGCCCGCGCGCCGTCGCTGCGGAAACCCGCGGCCGAACGGCTGGCCTATTTCATCCCCTACCTGGAACATCGCGATCCGCTGTTGGCCGAAGACGCATATCTGGAATTCGGCCACGCCCGCTACGACGAGGTCGCGGCCGTCGCCGACAAGCTGCCGATGGACGCGATGCGGCGCTGGCTGAAAGACGACCGCGTGCCGCAGGAGCGAAAGGGCTTTTACGGCCTCGCCCTGGGACTTTCGCGCGACGAGCCGGAGCGGCGGCGAAACGCGGAGTTTCTCAAGCAACAGATTCTCAAGCCGGCCAGCGACTTCCGCGCCGGCTTCGATGGCGCGTTGGGCGGCTACCTGATGGCGGCCGGCGAGCCGGCTTTGGAGCTGATCGAAAAGAAGTATCTGGCCGATCCGCGGGCCGCCTCGGGCGACGTGCGACATGCGATGACGGCGCTGCGGTTTTACCACGAATACGGGCGCGAGATCCCCGCCGAGCGATTGGCGCGGGCGCTGCGGAAGCTGCTCGTTCGCCAGGAATTCGCGGCGGCGGCGATTGTCGATCTGGCCCGGTGGCAAGACTGGGAATCGAGCAAGGCGGTGATTGCGCTCTGCCAGGGAGAAAGTTTGAAGGACGCTTCGATTCGCCGCTCGGCGATCAGCTATCTGTTGCTCTGTCCGACGGAGCAAGCCGCTCGGGAGACGGCCCGCCTGCGCCAGCTCTACCCCAAGGAAGCGGCCGACGCCGAAAAACGGCTCAATCTAAACGAAAGCGGAAAA
>DATNEC010000661.1:0-9470 GCA_035606815.1 Pirellulales bacterium | reverse complement strand
AGGCTCTCCGGCAAGCTGCCGGAAGGCGCCACCGCCACCGACCTGGTGCTGACCGTAACCGAGATGCTCCGCGCACATGGCGTGGTCGGCAAGTTCGTCGAGTTCCACGGGGCCGGGTTGTCGCACATGCAATTGGCCGATCGGGCCACGATCGGCAACATGGCGCCCGAGTACGGCGCCACGATCGGCTTTTTTCCGGTCGACGCGGAAACGCTCAATTATCTGCGCCGCACCGGCCGCACCGATACCGAAGTGCAATTGGTCGAGCGATACTGCAAAGAGCAGGGGCTGTTCCGCACCGACGATACGCCGACGCCGAAATTCAGCAGCCAACTGTCGCTCGATCTCGGCACGGTCGAGCCAAGCCTGGCCGGTCCGAAGCGCCCGCAAGACCGCGTGACGTTGGCGGCGATGAAGCAAACCTTCGAAAAGGCCCTGCAAGCGCCGGTGAACGAACGCGGCTTCGCCCTCGACGCTGCGGCGCTCAAACGCAAGGGGACAGTCCGCGATAACGGCGATAGCATCGAGATCGGCCATGGGGCCGTGGTCATCGCCGCCATCACCAGTTGCACGAACACCAGCAACCCGACCGTGATGCTCGGCGCCGGTCTGTTGGCCCGCAACGCCGCGGCCAAGGGGCTAAAGGTCAAGCCTTACGTCAAAACCAGTCTGGCGCCGGGATCGCGCGTCGTGACCGATTATTTGGAAAAGGCCGGGGTGGCGAAGGATCTCGACGCCCTCGGTTTCCAGACGGTCGGCTACGGCTGCACGACCTGCATCGGCAACAGCGGCCCGTTGCCGGACCCGGTGGCCAGGGCCATCACCGACGGCGCGTTGGTCGCTTCGGCGGTGCTCTCGGGCAACCGCAATTTCGAGGGCCGCATTCATCCCCTGGTGAAGGCCAACTACCTGGCCAGCCCGCCCTTGGTGGTGGCTTACGCCTTGGCCGGCACGACCGACATCGACCTGGTCAACGAGCCGCTTGGCGCCGGCCGCGACGGCAAGCCGGTTTATCTGCGCGACATCTGGCCCTCTCAGGAAGAAGTGGCGAAGGTGGTCGATGCGTGCGTGTTGCCCGAGATGTTCCGCTCGCGCTACGACAACGTGTTCGACGCCAACGAGCGCTGGAACGCGATCAAGCTCAGCGGGGGCGATCGTTACAATTGGGACGAAGCCAGCACGTACATCCAAGAGCCGCCGTTTTTGATCGATTTGCCGCCGCAGCCCGGGCCGATCCAGCCGATCGAGGGCGCCCGCGTGCTGGCGATGCTGGGCGACTCGATCACGACCGACCACATCTCTCCCGCCGGATCGATCGCGGCCGGCGGCCCGGCCGGCAAGTATTTGCAGGAGCATGGCGTCGAGCCTCGCGACTTCAACAGCTACGGCTCGCGCCGCGGCAACGATCGTGTGATGACTCGCGGCACGTTCGCCAACATCCGCATCCGCAACCAGTTGGCGCCCGGCACGGAAGGCGGGGTCACTCGCCACCTGCCCGACGGCGAAACGCTGAGCATCTACGACGCCGCGGTGAAATACAAAGCCGAAGGCGTGCCGCTGGTCGTGTTGGCCGGCGCCGAGTACGGCAGCGGCAGCAGCCGCGATTGGGCCGCCAAGGGCACGCTACTGTTAGGGGTGAAGGCGGTGATCGCCGTCAGCTACGAACGCATCCATCGCAGCAACCTGATCGGCATGGGCGTGTTGCCGCTCGAATTCCTGCCGGGCGAAACGTGGCAGTCGCTCGCCCTAACGGGCGAAGAGACGTTCGATATCCTCGGTCTGGACGACAACGTAACGCCGCGCGGCAAGCTGACCGTTCGCGCCACGCCGCCCGGCGGCAAGGCCCGCGAGTTCCAGGCCGTCGTGCGCATCGATTCGCCGGTCGAGCGCGACTATTACCGCCACGGCGGCATTCTGCCGACCGTGTTGCGGAAGTTGGCGGCGACGTAGAGCTCAGCCACGGATGAAACACAGATTAAACACGGATGAAATGCAGAATTAAAAGCCTGATCCGTGTTTCATCCGTGTTTCATCCGTGGCTAAAGAATTAAGCCGCGATGCGCAGCGGCGACGCTTCCGTTTCGGGCTTCGGCGTCGCATCGGGTTTGTAAGATCCGAGCATCAAGTGCCGTCTGCCGTCGGGCGCCACGACGACGACGTGGCTGGTGTTTTGCAGCAAGTGCAAGAGGATCTCTTTGGCAAGCGGTTCCAGCAAGGCGCCCGGCCGAGTTTCGGAGACCAATGCGGCGGGCAGGCCATTGTTCAAGAACTCTCGCAAACACAGCAGGCCCGAGACGTCCGGTCGCCAATCGTCGGGCCACTCGTCGTCGGCCAGCCATCCGCAACGGAAGCGTGAGCACACGGACGGGCGGCCGTCATAGATGCCGCAGCCCGCGCCGCAAAGATGAGGGCATGGCTCTCCCGCGGGTTTCGCCGCCGCCGAGACGACATTTGCGGGAATGAACAGGTGCTTGCAGCACGCCGCGCATTCGCCGCATTCGCGCCCGTAATAAATCTTCAGGCGAACAGCCACGACGATGCGCCTCGCTTGGACCGACGGGGCGCCATGCCCCCCGCGAGAAAAACCCAGCGAGTTTATCGGTCGGCAAGGCGGTAGGACTTTAACCGATTCTAAGGCCGCGCCGCCAACTCCTGGCCGATTCTTTCCAGTTCGTCTCGATAGTGGTCGATGGCCTCGGCCGGGTTCAAGTTGAAGATCGCCCGCCCGTCGGTGGTCCAATGCTCGCGGTGCGTTCGGAACATGGCCGTGGCGGCGCGGAGATTGCCGACGGCTTCCACCCCTTCCATCAGTCCGCCCTCGATCGCCTCGAAGGAAATGGTCACCGCCACGAAGGCGCACAGTTCGCCGCTGTGGCGGTCGCGGGCATAGGCCACGTCGTTCTCGAAATCGCAGTTGGTCCAGCGCAGCCCTTTGGGCTTGCCGCTGGCGGCCGCGAGCTGAAAGAACTTGGCTTCCAGCCGCTCGCGCTGGCGGCGGAATTCCTTGCGCGCTCGCTCGTAGCGGGCGGCGCGCACGGCCGAACGAATGGGTTTCCAGGCCAGTGCAACCGCCAGGCCCAAGAGCGCCGCTGCGCCGATCGCTCCCCACATCCAGACGCTCATGGCCCTTTGCGCTCCTGAGAACGCCGCTTCCGGCAAGCCGCGTGCGGCTACAGAATAATTGTAGAGCTTCCCCAACCCAATGGGAAGGATTATCCTCGTCAACCCCATCACCCATCGGCCCCCTGGAGAACAACCGCAGATGCCCTTGCTCGGCGCCCACATGTCGATTGCCGGCGGCTATTACAAGGCCGTCGAAATCGCCGCGCAATGCGGCTGCGACTGCGTGCAACTGTTCACCAAGAACAACAACCAGTGGGCCGGCAAGCCGATTTCAGCCGAGGACGTCGAGAAGTTCCGCTCGGCGCTGGCGGCCACGGGCGTCGGTCATCCGATTTCGCACGACTCGTATCTCATCAATTTGGCCAGCCCCGACGAAGTGCTTTGGCGCCGCAGCATCGACGCCTATGTGATCGAACTCGAGCGCGCCGAACAGTTGGGCATCGCCTATGTCGTGATGCACCCGGGCGCTTCTGTCGCTAGCAGCGAGGCCGAAGGACTCGGCCGTGTGATCGCGGCGTTCGATGAAATCCATGCACGCACGGCCGACTTCGAGGTCTGCACGCTCTTGGAGACCACCGCTGGGCAAGGCAGCGCGCTCGGCTGGCGCTTCGAGCACCTGGCTGAAATCAAAAGCGGCGTCCAATCGCCCGAGCGGTTGGGAGTCTGCGTCGACACCTGCCATCTGTTCGCCGCCGGATACCCGCTCGGCACGCCCGCTGAATATGCGGCCACGATGAACGAATTCGATTCCGTCGTGGGCCTCGACCAAATCAAGGCCTTTCATCTCAACGACAGCAAAAAGGAACTCGGCTCGCGGGTCGACCGGCACGAGCACATCGGCCGCGGCCGGATGGGTCTGGCGCCGTTTCGCAACTTGCTAAACGACCCTCGCTTCGCCCAGACGCCGATGTATCTGGAAACGCGCAAAGGCCAAGAGGACGGCGTGGAGTTGGACGTGATCAATCTTCAGACTCTCCGCGGGTTGATTGGGTAAAATCCCGCCCCTTCCGTTTATGCCGCCGGCAGCGAAAACGTCGTATCGCCGGGTTTCGGCCAGCCGATGATTTCCCTTGCGCCGTCAAGTTGACCGGCGAGTTTTAGACCGCTACCATTAACGTGTGCCGTTGCGGACGGCGTACCCTTCAGGTCTGTCAGAATTGGCCGCCTCTCCATGGCTCTGACGTACTTCAAACGGTTTCGGATGGAAATCGACCTGACGAGCGTCGATCCGCGAGAGCCGCCGCTGCCGCTGGGCTACCATTTGGCGGCCTGGGATGCCGGCTTGCTGCCGGCCCACGCGGAGAGCAAGTACCTCAGCTTCCGCACCGAGATCGACGCCAATGTGTTCCCCTGCTTGGGCGAATACGATGGCTGTGTGCGGCTGATGCAGGAGATCAGCCGCAAAGACGGCTTTTTGCCCGGAGCGACGTGGCTGGCGGTGAGCGACGAAGGCGCGGGCGAGTTCTGCGGCACGGTGCAGGGCATCCGAGACCGCTCGGGTCTGGGGGCCATCCAGAATCTTGGCATCGTGCCCGAACATCGCGGCCGCGGGCTGGGCAGCGCACTGATGATGAAGGCCCTCAACGGCTTTCGCCGGGCGGGCCTGCGGCGGGCCTATTTGGAAGTCACGGCCCAAAACGACGGCGCCATCAAGCTCTACCGCCGGCTCGGCTTCGCCAAGGCCCGCACCGTCTACAAGGCGATCGAAGTCTCGCCGTTCGCAATGCGCTAGCCGATTCCTCTTCGCCTGCACAGCCATTCTCGCTACCATAGCCTGCCCAAACCCACGAGGGACCGCAGCTTGGTACGACAAGGTTGTCGCTGGACCGTGCGTGTCGGGATGCTGCTGGCAGCCCTGGGGCTGGCCTACGCCTGGGCCGTGGCGACGCCGGAGATCGGACCGGCCGCGGCGCCGGCAATCGCGGAGAGTCCTTCGCAGCCGGGCGGTCCGCAAGCCGCTCGTGAAAAATTTTGGACCTTCGGCTTCGTCGGCGACACGCAGCTTGGCGAAGGGATCGTCGACAAGATCTTCAAGCGGCTGCACGACGCGAACGTCGAATTCGTGCTGCACCTCGGCGACATCGTCGACGACGCCGACAGCGACGAGCAATGGGACTACGTGCTGGGCCAGGCGGCCGAGCACCAATTGCGGCTGATGCCGGTGGTCGGCAACCACGATCGCATGTTGGCCTACGACGACCGGGGCGAGATTCGCTTCCGGCAGTATTTCGCCAAGCTGCCGGAGACGTTCTATCGTTTTTCGCATCGCGGCCTCGATTTTCTGATGCTCAATTCCGAGCGCTCGCTGGCGCCGTGGAGCGAGCAGGGCCGGTTCTTGGCTTGGCATCTCGAGCATCATCCGCGCCCGGCGATCGTCTGCTTGCATCGGCCTGTGTTCACGTGCGGCCATCGCGACCTGGCAAACCAATATCTGCGCCGCGTCTGGCTGCACGGTCCGCTGGCCGATTCGCCCGCCGCGTTGGTCCTCAGCGGCCACCACCACTACTACGATCGCACCAAGTCGCTCGACGGAATCACCTATGTCACCAGCGGCGGCGCCAGCCACAAGCTCTACGCCGCCGAAACGCCCGACGACCGCACCGCCGTGTTCAAGGCCGGCATCAACCACTTCGGGCTGGTCGACGTCTTCGCCGACCGGCTCGACGTTCGCGTGTTGGACATCGACGGAAAAGAGTTCGATCGATTCAGCGTGAGCAGGCCGGAAGTCGGCGGTCGAAGAACTGGCGAGCGGGGGGCGTCAGCCCCCTGATGCGAAGTCGGAATACGAAAAGGCGCGAAGACTGAAATACCACCCATTCATGTAGAGGGGAATCATGATGGCGAAAGCGGTTCGGCGCGGTTTGATGACGGTGATCTTCGTGCTCGGCTCGGCTTCGAGCCTTGCGGCCGAAGAACAGCATCCCTGGTTCGGCCGCTGGGTCAAGGCGAAGTGCGAATGCAGCATGGCCTGCGTCGATCGTTTGCGCACCGATGTAGCGAGCGTGAACTGGACGCAGGCGCGGTGGCGCATCGACGAATTGGCACGCGACGCCTATTTCTCAGGAGTCGAATTCGCGGAATTGCTGTTCGCCACCGAAGCGGCAGACGACCAAGAGCATTCCGACGAGAATCCGGCGTTCTACTACGAGCGAGGAAAGGTCCGCGCAGAGCGCGGCGACTACGACGCGGCGATCCGCGACTTCAATACCTGGGTGCAGCTGGCGCCGAATAGCGTAGCGGGCTTCTTTGCTCGCAGCCGCATTTGGGGCGAAAAGAAGCAATACCATCGCGGAATTCGCGATCTCGATCGTTGCGTCCGACGCGACCATCGCACCGCCGAAGCGTACCGAGTGCGAGGCATGTACTGGTTGACGCTGGGCAACATGGACCACGCCCTGGCGGACTTCGACGATTTTGTCAGGCTCGATGCAAGCGCACGGGCGCATTATTGCCGTGCTCTGGCGTGGATTCATGATTCGGAATGGCGCAGAGCCGGACGCGATCTTGACCGGGCCATTCGCCTGGATCCCGAGGTCGCCATCTTCCACTTCATGCGGGGAGGCGTCTGTCTGTCGATGGAAGACGACGAAGGCGCGATCGAAGCTTTCAATCGAGCGCTGGAACTTTCTCCTGAGTTGGACGTCGCTTACAAGGGACGGGCCATTGCTTGGGGCCGTGAAGGAGACTTCGTCAAGGCCGCCGAGGATGCAGCGCGCGCAGTCCGAAGTCTGGAGGGACGCGTGCCGGCATTTCCCGGCTATACGGTTCGCCTGAACGTCAAAGGTAAAGGCACGAAGTACAGCTACTGGTTGAGTTGGCAGAAGCCCGTTGGAAGTGGGGCGAGTCAGGAGGGAAACGCCGGTTACTGGCACAACGCGTACCAGGCCGAGGTCGAATCGCGAAATCGCTTCCGCCGCGCTGTCGGGATGCCCTTGTCGCCATTCGACGATTCCCGATCGACGCTCTTCGCGCGACCACAGAGTCCCGCAGCAAGTCAATCGCCGCCCTCAGTCCGGCTCGCAAACGGAGGCTATTGTGGCGGCGACAATGGCGACTCTGCTCCCATGCAGGGTGGCAATCGCGATGGCCTTGATCCGGAGGTCCAGCGGCGAGCAGACGAACTCAATCAGCGGGCTTGGGACTTCGCCACGTCGCGTTATGCAGCCTACCGCGACGGCATCCGCGCGGTCGAAGCGGCGCGCGAAGCGTGCGAACTCACACATTGGAAGGACGCCGCTTGCCTCGACACCCTCGCCGCCGCCTACGCCGAATGCGGCGATTTCGAATCGGCCGACAAGTATCAAACCTGGGCGCTCGAAACCTGGCCCGAGGGCAAGCCAGGCCGCCAAGCCGCCGAACGGCGGCTCGCCCTCTACCGTGCCCGCCAGCCGATCCGCCCCGGAGAATGACCGGCAGGCGAGAAAAAACGGGGCCTCTAGTTGCTTTCGCCGCGCGTCCCAAATACTCTGAAGCGGGGTCATTTCGGGGGCTTCTGCCGGAAGAATGGGAAAGGACAGCAGCGGATGTTTTCGAGGCATTCCCCGCGCCAAGCGGCGACAGGCGCCTTGGCGTGGCTTCTGGCATCGGCTTGCATCGCGGCGGAAGCCCAGGCTGAGCCAGCGGCGCCGCCGCCCGCCGCGCTCCGGGCAGCCGTTGGGTTCGATCTCAATGTGCTCGATCGCGAGATCGCCCGTGAAATGCGCGACAACCCCAAGCTCCGCGGTGCGTGGCTGTTCGTCGAATCCGAAATGCCAGGAGACGCCGCAGCGCCCGGCAAGCTGCGCTTCCGACGCGTGCTCGATCGCCGCCGCGCCGCGGCCCAGCGACAGGAGCTTTCGCGACTGATCGCGGCCTGGGCGCCGGCGGGCAACTACCGCGTCGACGCCAAGCTCGATCGCGAATATCCGTTCTCCGATTTGATGGCCGATTTGCGGCTGGCCGTCGAAACCGAGCCGCGGCTCGGCGGCTGCATGATCTCGGGCGGATACTATGCCGCGGACGAAAACGAGCCGGGCAAGTTGAATCTCGTGCTGCTCGGCCGGATCGCCAAAGAAGGCCAGGATGTGGAGATCGAAGGACTCTGCGGCAGTTTGATGCGGACCGATCCGGCATGGGTCAAGCCCTCCGCCGGCAACTCGGCGCCCGCCAGCGACCGGGCCGATTTCATTCCGCTGGCCATCAGTCCGACGAGCGCGCAACTCAAGGTGGTCGAGCCGTCGGAAGCGAACGGCCGCTGGTTTTACGCCGCCGGCTTGAACCACTTCTGGCGCGACGAATACGCCCAGGCCGCGCAGTCGTTTCGTCAGGCCGCTTTGGAATCGCCGCGAAAACTTCAGTATCAATATTGGTGGGTGCTGTCCGACTTGGCGCTCGGCGATGCCGATCTGGCTCGGCGGCGGATGACCGCGGCGGTCGAGCGCTTTCGCGACAGCAATTTCGACCGGCAGTCGCCCGAGTACTTGGCCGTCGTGCGCTCGCTGGAGCGAGTTCAAGGGCCGTTGCGGCGGCAGTTGTTGAAGCTAGAGACCCAGGCGCTGGTGCGCGACGCACGGGTGGGAAACGATTGAGAGCTTATCCGAGAACTCCCTCTCCCTCTGGGAGAGGGCCGGGGTGAGGGCGTGGTGGTGAGGCGGTCCCGCCCTCACCCTAACCCTCTCCCGAAGGGAGAGGGGATTTCCTTTCGGCCCGTCCGCCCGTTCTCGAATAAACGCTAAGGCGCGGGCCGAGACGGAGCAGAGTCGATGTCCCTAGTTCGGCTGGTCTACTACAGCGCACTGCTCGGCGGCTGGGCCGCGTTGGCGGGTTGGCTGATCGCCGAACTGTTGTTTTTCCGCTCAGGCGCCGCCAGCGATAGAATCCAAGTCGCCGCCAGCGGCGGCATCGTCGGCGGCGCTATCGGGCTGGGATTGGGCGCCGTCGCTGCCATCGCCAACGGCCAGTGGAAGCAACTCGCGATGCGCGGCTTACCGGGCTTTGTCGGCGGCGGCTTCGGCGGCGCCATGGGAGCGTTTCTGGGCGATGTTTTGTTCGGCCTCGGTCTGCCGCGCGGGTTCGGCTGGCTCGTGATGGGCTTGGCGGTCGGTTCCGTCGAAGGGCTTTACGAACGCTCCGGCAGCAAGCTGCGCAACGGCATGATCGGCGGCGCCTTGGGCGGCTTGATCGGCGGCTCGTTGTTCATGCCGATCCAGCATTGGATCGCCCACGGCTCGGGCATGGCGAGCCGCGCCACGGCGTTCGTCATTCTCGGCTTGGCCATCGGGGCCTTGATCGGCCTGGTGCAGGTCGTGCTCAAGCAGGCCTGGCTGACCGTGCTCGACGGCTATCGCGCGGGGCGGCAATTGATCCTC
>DATNEC010000641.1:0-8744 GCA_035606815.1 Pirellulales bacterium | reverse complement strand
GAAGGTGATCGATCCCAAGTTCCGCGCCTTCACGATCCAGACCGAGCAGGGCGAAGTGCTGAGCGGCTTGATCGTCAGCGAAGACGCAAATACCTTGCGGATTGTGGCCGGGGCCGACGCCCCGCCGCGCGACGTGCCGGTGGCGGACGTCGAAGAGCGGATCGAATCGAAGATTTCGATGATGCCCGAGGGCCTGCTCGTCACGCTGACCGAAGAAGACATTTTGGACCTGATGGCCTACGTCATGTCGAACGGCGACGCCAAAAGCAAAGTTTTCGTCGGCGGCAAGAAACCGGCGACGGCAGGGCACGAGCATCATCAGCATTAGCTTGTTCTGCTCCTCTCGCGTTGGCAGAGGCCGGGCGAGGATATTCCCGCCCGGCTCATCGGGTCGTGTTTGCGCCTAGCGCAGCCCTCCGGATATATAAAAGCTTTCGCCGGTGATCCAGGCGGAATCGGACGACGCGAGGAACCCGGCGGCGGGCGCGATGTCCTGCGGCTGGCCGATGCGGCCGAGCGGCGTTTGGGCCTCGACCTGCTTGCGGAAGTCGCTCTCGGCGATCCCGGCGGCGTGGACGCCTTCGGTTTCGACCATGCCCGGATTGATCGAGTTGACGCGGATGTGTCGCGGACCCAACTCCTGCGCGAGCGAGCGGGTGACCGCATTCACGGCCGCCTTGGTGGCGCTATACACCGAGGTGTTTGGCGGCGCCAGCGTGGCCACGACCGAAGCGATGTTGACGATGTTGCCTCCCTCGGGACCAAAATGCTTGACTGCTTCCTGCGTCGCGAGAAGCAGGCCCAGCACGTTCAAGTCAAACATTTTGTGGAAGTGCTCGGCAGTCACGTTTTCCAGCGGGGCAAACTCGTAAACGCCCGCGTTGTTGACCAAGATGTCGAGGCGGCCGAACGCCGTTTTGGCGGCGGAGAACAGGCCTTCGATTTGGGCCTGCTGGGTCATGTTGGCATGCACCGCAACCGCCTTGCCCCCCTTGGCGGAGATCTCGGCCACGACCCGCTCGGCTCCTTCTCGGCTGGATGAGTAGTTGACGACGACCGCCGCCCCTTCGGCGGCCAGGTGCTTGGCAATCGCGGCCCCGATGCCCTTCGAGGCGCCCGTGACGACCGCGACTTTGCCTGCGAGTTTGTTCGACATGACGTGATTCCTTTTTTTGACGGTGAGCGGATTGAGTGAGTGGGTTGAGTTCGAACCTTTTCAAACGCTGACTGGCGCTCGCGGGAAATCAAGTTCCGGGCGCGCCAGCTCGTTGAAATAGTTGGTCAGCGTCGATAATGCGACATGGCCCACGACTTCCGCGATCTCGCCGTCGGAAAGCCCCGCCAGGCGGGCGGCCTCAAGCTGCTCGTCAGAGACGTCGCCCCGACGCTCGATCAGCTCGTGGGCCAGAGACAGCGCGGCCTGCGCCTGGGCGTCATCGGCCTCCCCTTTGCGAGCGGCCGCGATTTGCTCGGGCGCCAGTCCGGCGCGCTTGCCCAGCAACGAATGGGCCGATAGGCAGTATTCGCAGCCATTGGCCTGGCTCACCGCCAGGGCGAGTTGCTCGCGGACGGCCGGGCGGAGCAGCCCCTTGCTCAAGGCCCCGCTGAACGCCAGATAGCCTTCCAGCAGAGCTGGCGCGTGGGCCATCGTCTTCATCATGTTGGGGACGCCGCCCGTCTTCGCCTTCACGGCGGCAAACAGCTCTTGGGTCCGGCCTTCGGCGACGGCTGGATCGACGGGGTTGATACGGCTGGTCATGGCAAGCTCCTTCGCGTTTTTAGAGATCCATCGGTCGGTTGGCGCCCCGCGAACTGAATGTATCTACCGCCGAGCCGGCCGGCCCTTACAGAAAATTTTCCGAGAGGAAATCGCCTAACCCAACAGACGAGTAATGCTAACCGCGGGTCGCGCAAATCCTCGTCTTCGGCGACGATATGGCGGTAACGGAGAAAGTCTCCCCGCAGCGGTAAGAAATTCGTCCGACTGGGGCGTCGCCTCGGGCGTTTCCATCACGGTCGGCGACCCGAGCCAAGGCCGCCGCATTCCGTTCGTTTTGCTTGCGGCTCCGCCGCGCTAGGCCAAAGCATATGCTAGGCGCTACCCCCGCCGGCGGCCCCGACCACCTTCCTCCCTCCTCTGAAAGCCGGGCTTTGTTAGACGGCTTGAGCTTCGCCGCGTAAGATCCGCCCGGCTCGCCGGTACTTTCCTCCGTAAGCGAACCCATTTCAATGGAGGATCGGCCATGTGGATCGTGCGACTTGCCCTGCAACGCCCCTACACGTTCGCCGTCATGGCGCTGTTGATCCTGGTGCTCGGCTCCACATCGATCCGCCAAATGCGGACCGATATCTTTCCGGAGATCGACATTCCGGTGATCACCGTGATCTGGACCTACAAGGGCATGGAAACGAGCGAGGTCGAGCGGCGGATTACCACGTATTCGGAGTATGCGATCACTTCGAACGTCAACGACATCAAACGGGTCGAGTCGCAAACGCTCAACGGCGTAGCCGTGATCCGAATTCACTTCCACCCGGGAGTCAATATCGGCACGGCCATGGCGCAAGTCACCGCGACCACCCAGTCGATACGGGCCTTGATGCCGCCGGGCATTCAACCGCCCGTCATCGTCCGCTTCAACGCGTCGAGCGTGCCGATTCTGCAAATCGGCCTGAGCAGCGAGACGATGTCGGAAGAAGAGGTCTACGATTATGGCCTGTACGTGTTGCGCACGCAGCTCTCGACCGTGCAGGGCCTGACCATGCCTACGCCTTACGGCGGACGCGAGCGGCAGGTGATGGTCGATCTCGATCCGCAACTGTTGCAGGCCAAAGGCCTGTCGCCCAAGGAAGTCGCCGATGCGATCAATGCTTACAACCTGGCCTATCCCACCGGCGTGGCGCGGATCGACACCCACGAATACCCCGTGACGCTCAACAACACGCCGCTCAGCCCGGCGAGCTTCAACGACATTCCGATCAAGGTCGTCGGCGGCGCCACGATTTACATGCGAGACGTGGCCCAGGTCCGCGACGGCAGCACGACGCAAACCACGATCGTGCGTCGCAATGGCAGCCGCGGCGCCTTGGTGACGCTGCTCAAGAACGGAAACGCCTCGACGCTCGACATCGTGAACCAGGTCAAAGCGATCATGCCGCAAATTCGCGCGGCCGCCCCGCCCGACTTGCGGATCGAGTTGTTGTTCGACCAATCGCTGTTCGTTACCGCCGCGATCGGGGGAGTGGTCACTGAAAGCATCATCGCCGGTCTGCTCACCGCCGCGATGATCCTCATCTTTCTTGGCAGTTGGCGGAGCACGCTGATCGTGGCCGTTTCGATCCCGCTGGCGATCTTGTCGTCGATCGTGATGTTGTACCTGTTGGGGCACTCGTTGAACGTGATGACGCTCGGCGGTCTCGCCCTGGCGGTCGGCATCCTGGTCGACGACGCGACCGTGGAGATCGAGAACATTCACCGCAATCTCGGGCTGGGCAAGCCGCTGCGCCAGGCGATCCTCGACGGCGCCATGCAGATCGCCGGGCCGACGTTCGTCTCGACGCTGACGATCAGCATCGTGTTCGTGTCGGTGTTGTTTCTCGACGGGCCGCCCAAGTATCTGTTCACGCCGCTGGCGCTGGCGGTGGCGTTTGCCATGCTGGCCTCGTACCTGCTGTCGCGGACGATCGTCCCCACGATGGTCGATTACCTGCTGCCCGCCGAATTGGCGCACGGGGCCGGAGGCGGATGGTTCTCGCGGCTGCACGCCGCCTTCGAGCGTCGCTTCGAGCAATTTCGCGACGCGTACGCCGCGCTGCTGCAATGGAATTTGCTGCATCGCCGCAGCGTCTTCACGACGTTTGCGGCCGTCGTGGCGAGCGGCCTCGTCGTGCTACCCTGGGTCGGACGTGACTTTTTTCCGACCGTCGACACCGGGCAGTTCCGGCTGCACGTGCGGGCGCCGGTCGGCACTCGCGTCGAGCAGACCGAACGCTACTTCAGCCAAGTGGAGGAGGCGATTCGGGAACTTATTCCCAAACACGAAGTCGAGTTGGTGCTCGACAACATCGGCCTGCCGAACCGCACTTATGCGATGGCCTTCGGCGACAGCGCCACGACCGGCATGGCCGACGGCGAAATCCTGGTCGCTTTGACCCATCACCGTTCGCGATCGACGCAGGAATATATCGCCGCCCTGCGACGTGAATTGCCGGGCCGCTTTCCCCAATTAACGTTCTTCTTCCAGCCCGCCGACATCGTCAGCCAGATTCTGAACTTCGGCCTGCCGGCGCCGATCGACATCCAAATCGCCGGGTTGAATCGCCAGGCGAACTATGAAACGGCCGCGGAAATCGCCGATCGCATCCGGCAAATCCGCGGCGTCGAGGACGTCCACGTCCACCAGGTGATGAACGTGCCCAAGCTGCACGTCGACGTCGACCAGACGCGGGCCCGCGAGTTGGGACTCACGCAGCAGGATGTCGCGAACAGCCTGCTCGTGTCGCTCTCGGGGAGCGGCCAAGTGCAGCCGAACTATTGGGTCGACCCGAACATGGGCATCTCGTATCTCGTAGAGACGCGCACCCCGGCTTACAAGCTCGATAGCGTCGACGCGATCAACGGCCTGCCGCTCACGTCGCAACAGGTTTCCGGCGTGCAACTGCTGGCGAATGTCGCCACGGTCCAGCGCGGCGTGACCGCCGAGGCGGCGAACCATACGAACGTGCAACCGACGTTCGACGTGTATGCCAACGTACAGGGCCGCGACCTGGGGAGCGTCGCCGGCGAAATCAACCGCTTGCTCGCCGAATATCGCGCCAAGCTGGCGCCGGGCAACACGCTCTCGATGCGGGGCCAGGTGGAAAGCATGGAATCGGCCTTTTTGCGGCTCGGATTGGGGCTGATCTTCGCCGCCGTGCTGGTCTATCTGCTGATGGTCGTCAATTTCCAGAGCTGGCTCGATCCATTCATCATCATTACGGCCTTGCCCGGAGCGCTGGTGGGCATCGTCTGGTCGCTGCTGCTGTGGCAAACGACGTTCAGCGTTCCGGCCCTGATGGGCGCGATCATGTCGATCGGCGTGGCGACGGCGAACAGCATTCTGCTGGTGACTTTCGCCAACGAACAGCGGGCCGGGGGAAAGTCGGCGTTCGAAGCCGCGCTCGAAGCCGGACGGACCCGGATGCGGCCGGTGTTGATGACGGCCGCCGCCATGATCATCGGCATGTTGCCCATGTCTCTGGGGCTTGGCGAAGGGGGAGAGCAGAACGCCCCTCTGGGACGGGCTGTGATCGGCGGCCTGTTGGTGGCCACGCTTACGACGCTGCTCTTCGTGCCGGTGGTCTACAGCCTGCTGCGTCGCGGAGAGATGACCGTGGCGGCGGAGTGACACGGGCGCAAGCCCTCGTTTTGAATAGCCCAGGCGTTCATGCCTGGGACCGGCAATCGTATTTGACCCTAGCCCGCCCCCACTCGGCGGCCTCGTGGGCCGCCTTGGGATGGCGTGTGAGGCCACGGTTCTTCCAGCAGCGCGTAAGATTCGGCCCCTCGGCCGGTAATCCTTATTGACCGTTCTGGAAAAACCGGGCAGTGCGGTCCGGTTGTGGTCCATCGAAACCCGGAGGCTGACGCATCCGGCTCGCCTGCCTTACGAACACGCGCCAACGGAAACAAACCGCCTAGGAGATCGATCATGCACCGTCCCGCTCTCGACGCCTTCAAGAAAACAGGCGAATTCGAATTGGCGCGCGTTCAGGCGCCCGCCATTGCCGCCCGCTCTCACGTGGATTTGATGAACCCGAAGGCGCCGCCGGGAAAGCGATTGCCGAAGACGGCCGTGGCCGTTGCGTCGGCCATCGTGGCGGCGGCGACGGCGATCGGCATTTACCAGCCGTGGAAATCGCTCCCCTCCGAGGAGGCTGTGGCGGCGAGTGAAGCGGGGAGTGCCGCAAAAACGGTGAACGTCGATCGGCCGGCGCCGGCCGCAGCGACAAGCGTCGTCTTGCCGGCCACGTTCCGCCCTTGGCAGACGACGACGCTTCACGCCCGCGTCAGCGGCTATTTGAAAGCCTGGCATCAGGATCTCGGCGCCGTCGTGAACGCGGGCGAGGTGCTGGCGGAAATCGAGACGCCGGAGCTCGATCAAGAGTTGGCCGAAGGAGAATCGCTGGTCCGCGAGGCCGCCGCGGCGGCCGTTCAGGCCAAGGCCGAGCGAGTCGAAGCCGAGGCGGATCTCAAAGTCGCCGAAGCCCAATTGCGCCGAATTCAGGCCGACGCGGAACTGGTCAAAAGCCAACTCGTGCGGCGCGAGAAGCTGCTGACCACGCGGGCGATCGCGCAGGAAGAGTACGATACGTTCTTGAAGCAGACCGAAGCCCGCACTGCGGACGTCGCCGCGGCGAAAGCCGACGTCGCCCGCCGCCGCGCCAATCTGGCGACCCGGGCCGCGATCATCGAAGTTCGCGAGGCGACCGCGAAAAGCCGTCGGGCGAACGTCGCGCGGCTCCAAGAGCTGCAGACTTTCAAGCGGATCGTGGCGCCGTTCGGCGGCGTCGTCATGCGCCGCACGGCGGAGGTGGGAATGCTCGTCACTGCGGGCCAGGACTCGTTGTTCGTAATCGAAGACGCCAGCCGCGTCCGCGTGCAGATCAACGTGCCGCAGACTTACTCCATGCAAACCAAGCCCGGCGTAGCGGCGGTGATCAGCGTGCCCGAGGCGGCCTTGCAGGATCTTCCAGCGACCATCACGCGGATCGCCGAGTCGGTGGATGCGGCGAGCCGGACCATGCTGGCCGAGATCGAAGTTGAGAACGCCTCGCCCGGCTTGCAGCCCGGCAGCTACGCCCAAGTGACGCTGTCGATGCCGCAAGCCGGCGGCCAATGGACGATACCGACGAACGCCGTGGCGATGCGGGTCGAAGGTCCGCACGTAGCCGTGGTCGACGAGCGAAATCGAATCGAGCTCAAGCGAGTGAGCCTGGGTCGCGATCTGGGCGCACGAGTGATCGTGCTCGACGGGATTCGCGGCGACGAACGGTTGGTGGTCAACCCCGGCGACGACCTGGTCGATGGCGTCAGCGTGCGGATCGGCCCGCGAAATTCACCGCACGAGATCGCCCGGCGGTAAAGTCGCATGAAGAGAATTGGATGAATGCGGGCCTGCGAAAAGCCGCGAAATGTTTTTGATTTGCTAGCGGATTCCTTTCGGGAAGCAAGGAAAGGGAAATGGCGAGGCATGTTACGAAGCTTGAGCGTCTCTTTGCCAGCATCCGCCCCTCGTCCAAACGCACTGCGAGGCGTATCATGGGGGATCGTGCGGTCGAGGCGTGCCGCGGTCCTGCGATCGACGGGCGCCAATGGTACGTTCAGGTGCAACCATGTCCGTGGACAACTCGCCGCTGACCCGAGCCAGCTTGCTGGTGCAAATCCGCGATGGGGCCAACCATGCCGCCTGGCAAGAATTCGTGCAGCTCTACGGCCCGGTCGTGTATGGCTTTGCGCGCCATCGCGGCCTGCAGGACGCGGATGCCGCCGATCTGATGCAAGAGGTGATGCGCAGCGTCTCGGCGGCAATCGGCCGGCTCGACTACGATCGCAGCCGGGGAACCTTCCGCGGGTGGCTGTTTACCATCACCCGCAACAAAGTGTTCAGCTTCCTTTCGGCGCGCCGCATTCGACCTCAAGCTTCGGGCGACATATCGACGAACCGGCGGCTTGCCGAGCAACCCGACGAAAACGACGGCGCCGAGGCCTGGGAATTGGAATACCAGCGGCGGCTGGCGTCGCTGGCCATGGACCGCGTCAAAGGCGAGTTCCAGGAGAGCACGTGGCGGGCCTTCTGGCTCGCCGCGGTCGAGGGCCTTGGGGCGGCGGACGTGGCCAAGCAGGTGGGCATCTCTCCCGGCGCCATCTATGTGGCCAAAAGTCGCGTCCTTGCGCGGCTGAAAGAGGAAGTGGAAACGATGCAACGGCAGGAGGAGGGGTGACATGAAGGCCGCCACGGCGTGTCCTCAAACCGAAGAGTTTCGCCAATTGCTCAGCGGCTCGCTGCCAGCCGAGCGGCAGCAGGAATGCACGCAACATTTGGATGCCTGCGAGTGCTGTCAAGCGCGGCTCGAAGAAATCGCCACCGAGGGGACGCAGCTTTCCCAGGTCGTCAAGAGCCTGCACCAAGCCGCGCCTGACGCGACTTCGGCTTACTGGCCGGCGTTGCAGTCGCTCAACGCAGGCGCGCAGCCGGCGGTCGCGCCGCGCGCGCCGCTACGAGCGCGCGACCTTTCGCTCGACTTCCTCGGGCCGCCCAGCGACGCCGCGTATCTCGGCCGGCTCGCGCAGTTCGACGTGATGCGCGTGCTCGGCCGCGGCGGCATGGGCGTGGTGCTGGAAGCGTTCGACTCGCGGCTGCAACGCAACGTCGCGCTCAAGGTGCTCGATCCGGAGTTGGCCGGCGACGACGTGGCGCGGCAACGCTTTTGCCGCGAGTCGCGTGCCGCGGCTTCGATCACGCACGAAAACGTCGTCGCGGTGCATCAGGTGGAAAAATCGGGTGACGAGGGCTTGCCATATCTAGTGATGCAGTTGATCTCTGGCGAATCGCTCGAACAGCGTCTGGCGCGGCAGAAGCAGTTGCCTTTGCGCGAAATCGTGCGGATCGGCATGCAGGCCGCTCACGGACTCGAAGCGGCCCACGCACAGGGCCTGATTCATCGCGACATCAAGCCGGGCAATATCCTGTTGGAGTCGCCTC
>DATNEC010000640.1:0-14241 GCA_035606815.1 Pirellulales bacterium | reverse complement strand
GCACACGCTCGACGACATCCCGTTCGTGCTGGTCGGCAACGGCCTCGATTTCCACATGGGGCGCTCGTTGAAGTATCCCAAGGCGCATCACAATCGCCTGCTGCTCTCGCTGGCGCACGGCTTCGGCCACCGCATCGAGCGGTTTGGCAATCCCAACTTTTGCGGCGAAGGTCCGCTGCCGAATCTGAGCTGAATTCGGAAGTTGGGAAAAAAACGCCCTCTCCAGAAATGAAAACGCCGGGCTTGCGCATCCTATATTCAGGGATGGCGGCCAAGCGGCCGGCGCTAGGAACAAGGAACAGGCCCGAATCTCGCACGCCAGGGCGGCTCTGCGCGCGTTCGGGGCCCCGGAGAAGCGGCGAATGTCGAATGCGAATTGGTTGGCGGGGGCAATTGTCGCGATGGCGATTGGGCTTGTCGCGACCGGCCGGGGCGGCGAGCGGTCGGCGCAACAGATCATCGAACGCCTCGGCGGGCATTGTGAAATTGAGCCTCGTTTCGGCCTCGATAGCCTGGGCGTGATCGTCAAGGCGGAACTCGCCGACTGCACGCCCACGGCAGCCGATCTGGCCGAGTTGAAGAACTTGCGTCATCTTCGCGTACTCGACCTGAGTTACACTCCGATCGGCGACCGCGAGCTTTTGCAGTTGGTCGACGCCTCGTGCCCGTGCATCGTCGTTCCGGCAGGGCAAACCTCCGAGGCGGCGCGGGCGATGTTTCTCGAAGACCAGATCGCGATTGGGCTGGGCGGTCATCGGCGAACTGGCGATGGTCCGAGCGCGGGCGGAAGAATCTCGGGATTTAGCCCTTTATGGCTGATGCGCCGTCTTCAAGAATTGGCATCCAGCGTTTCGGGGGCTTATCGCGAGAGCATGAGAATCCACAGCAGGTAAGTCGCCAGGGCGACGAAGCCCGCCGCCGGATAGCCATCGAGCAGGGCGTCTTCCCACGGAAAATCAGGATCGGCGCGCATCGCCAGGATTCGCTGCGAGGAAGGGTCGTGAACTGCCGGCGGCTCGGCGTCGCCAAGACGCCGGCGGGAGGTCCGTCAAGCGGTAGTATCGGTTGCGTCGCCGGTGGCAATTGAGCCGATCATCGCTTGCGTTCTCCGATGCAGTACAGCGTCCGGTCCGATCGCAACAGAAGCCGTCCTTGGGTGACGGCGGGCGTGGCGTTGAACACGCTAGCATCGCTTGCGAACTGATTGACGGCCAGTTGTTCGAACCGCGGACCGGCGGCGAGTACGAAGGTTCCGTGTTCGCGCGAGACGGCGAAGAGTTTGCCGTCGGCGGCGATAGGAGAAGCGTAGAACGTGGCGCCCGACGGCGAAAGCCGCTCGCGATAGACGACTTCCCCCGTCTCGGCGCGGATGCAACCGACGATCCCGCGTTCGTCGATCGTGTAGATATGGTCCTGGTAAAACACGGGCGACGTGATGCCCGAACCGACGCCTTCGGCCCTCCACGCCACGTGCGATTCGGTGACGTCGCCGCGGCCGCCGGGCCGCACGGCCAGCAGCACATTGGGTTTGCCGCCGAAAGCGTAGATCAACCCGCCGCGCACGATCGGGCTGGGCGAAGCGAAGGCCTGTTTGGTTTGGCAACTCCACAGCTTCTCGCCCGTCGCGGGATCGAGACCCAGCAACCGCGACTTGATGCTAACAATCAACTCGCGCCCGCCGCCGGGGAGTTCGACCACGACCGGCGTGCTCCACGAACTGATGAGTCGCTTGACGCGCCAGACTTCCGCCCCGCTGCGCTTATCGAGCGCGATGAACGAATCGCTTTCGACCGCGGCGTTGACCAACAACAAATCGCCGTCGAGCACCAGCGAACCGCCGGTCCCCCAATTGTGCGACAAGGCGCCGACGTCGGCCTGCCAAACCGGCTTGCCGTCGAGGTCGAGCGCACGCACGCCGGAAGTACCGAAGAACACGTACACCCGCTCGCCGTCTGAAGTCGGAGTGCTGGTGGCGTAACCGTGGCGCTGGAGAAAATCGACGTAGTTCGATTCTCGTCCCGCGGCCGGCGCGTCGTATGACCAAATCGTTTCGCCGGTGTCGCGATCCAGGCAGAGCAGGTGTCGCTCGAGCCGGGCGAGTTCCCCCGGATGTTCCGCATCGAGGCCATAGCCGCTGTAGCAGGTGACGAAAATGCGATCGCCGATCACGATTGGACTGGATGCGCCGGCCCCGGGCAACTCGGCCTTCCAAACGAGGTTCTCCGCGTCGCTCCAAGTCGTCGGCAGCCCTCGATCTTCGCTTGTCGCCGTTCCGCCCGGTCCTCGAAACCGCGGCCAGTCGGCGGCCCGGTTCGCTGCCGGCCAGACCACCGTCGCTAATGTGGCGATCGCCGCGAGCCAAACGTTACGGGCTGAGATCATGGCACTCTCTTCTTTGATTCCGCAAGCAAGCGGTCTTCAGCGGTTTTCAATCCCCAGCCGCCGATATTTTTCCTTGTACTTTTCCCACAACCGCTTCTGCCGATCGTTGAGCTGCACCTGGCGGCCCTGAATGTAGGCCAACTCGACCTGCGTGGGAATTTCCAGTGGATCGTCCGAAACGACGATCAACGTCGCGTCCTTGCCGGCTTCGAGCGAACCGAGACGATCGGCGACGCCCAGAATTTCGGCCGCGGAGAGGGTGATTGCTTTCATCGCCTCTTCCGCCGAGAGGCCGAACGCCGCCGCCGTGCCGGCGTGGTGGGCGAGATTGCGGACCATCGAAGGACGCTCGGCGCTCGAAATGCAGAACGAAATGCCGGCGTCGCGCAGCCTAGCCGGCAACGTGAACGGGGCGTCGTACGCATCGTCGCGCCGCCGAGGCAAGCGATGCACGCCGCCGACGATCACCGGCACGCCGCGCTTCTTGAGCAACTCGGCGCACTCCGGGGCGTCGTAGCCGCCAGCGATGATCAGCTTCAGTCCTTCTTGCTCGCACAGCGCCACCGCCGACTGGATCTGTTGAATCTCGTCGGCGTCGACGATCAACGGCAACTTGCCTTCGAACACCGGCACAAGCGCTTCCCAGCGAGCGTCGAAGTCGTGCAGACGGCCGGCGGCGTTTTTGCGGGTCTGGCGGTGCTTGTGGTAGGCGCGGGCGTCGGCCAGGGCCTTTCGGATTTCGACCAACGCCTTGTCGCGAGATTGCAACTGCTCCTGGGCCGACATCTCTTGCCACCAGGTATGGATCGGCGCCATGTTCGGCCAGCGGACGTGGACGCCGACGGCCGGGCGGAGGGTCATTTCCTCCGGGCCCCAGCCGTCCAACTGCATCAGCGACGACGTGCCGGTGATCAATCCGCCGCCGGGGATGCTGAGCGCGGTCAAGACGCCGCCCGAACGGGCGATCGGAATCGCCTCGCTGTCGGGATTGACGGCCACGTGGGCCTTGACGTTCGGATTGATGCGGCCGATTTCGTTCTGGTCGGCCGTCGCTTTGACTAGCGGAATTTCGACCAATCCGATTTGCGTGAAAGCGTCGATCAGCCCCGGATAGACGCGCCGCCCTTTGAGCTCGACCCGCTCGACGTTCGCCGGCAAGACGACGTCTTTGCCGACGGCGACGATTTTGCCCCCGTCGAACAGCAGCACGCCATCGCGGATTTCCGGGCCGGAAACTGGATGAATCACGCCGCCCGCCAGCGCGATCGGATGATCTTGCGGGGCGCCTGGAAGTTCCGGCGAGGCCTCCGCCGCGCCGCCGCCGCAAGCCGCGATCATCGCCAGCCCCAGGCATAGCACGATGCGCAGCCCTCGTTGCACGACGGCGACATTCTGTCGTCCCTGCGGGACTATCGCAGGCCTTACGTTCTGTTCAGTTTCCATGCGCGCTTTCGTAGTCGTCATCGTGGTCGTGACAAAACAGATCTTCTCGGGGCCAGGTTTCTTTCTTGCGATCGTCGAGGCCCTCGGTCGGCTCGCCCGAGGCAAGCACGCGCTGAATCAGCGCGGCGCGCATGGCCGCCGTTTCGCGGCGGCGCTCGATGTCGCTCTGCCGGTCGAAATACTTGCGGCCATCGATCCAGGTCTGTTCGCACCGCGCATAGCTCGACAAGGGCGAGGCGCTCCAAACAACCAGATCGGCGTCTTTCCCCTCTTCGAGCGAACCGACCTGGGCCTCGATGCCGAGCTGTTTCGCCGGATTGTAGGTGACGAATTTGAGCGCCTCTTCCGGCGGCACGCCACCGTACTTGACGGCCTTGGCCGCTTCGAGATTCAATCGTCGCGCCAACTCGGGATCGTCGGAGTTGAACGAGGTCAACACGCCCGCCCGATGCATCATCGCGCCGTTGTAGGGTATCGCGTCATAGACCTCGAACTTGTAGCCCCACCAATCGGAAAAGGCCGAGCCGCCCGCGCCGTGCTTGGCGATCACGTCGGCCAGCTTGTAGCCTTCCAGCACGTGTTGCAAGGTCCGCACCCGGACGCCAAATTCTTCGCAGGTCCGCAAAAAGCCCAAAATCTCGTCTTGGCGGTAACAGTGGCAATGCACCAGGCGATTGCCCTGGAGCACTTCAGCCAGGGCCTCCAATTCGAGATCGGTGCGCGGCGGCAAGCCGGTTGGTTTTTCGCGCCACTCGCTCCAGCGGCGCCGATAGTCGATCGCCGCATTGAAGGCGTCTCGCACGACTTGCTCGACGCCCATCCGCGTTTGAGGATAACGAGTGCCGGGGCCCCAATGGTTCTGCTTGACATTTTCGCCTAGCGCGAACTTGATTCCGCCCGGCGCTCCGGCGAACTTGAGTTCTTCTCCCAGGGAGCCCCAGCGAAGCTTGATGACCTGGTTCTGGCCGCCGATCGTATTGGCCGAGCCGTGCAAGACGTTGGCGGTCGTGACGCCGCCGGCCAACTGGCGATAGATATGCACGTCGTTCGAGTCCAAGAAATCGCCGATCCGCACCTCGGCGGTGATCGTCTGGCTCATCTCGTTGATGCCGCCGTCGGTGGCGATGTGCGTGTGGCAGTCGATGATGCCCGGAGTGAGATGCTTGCCGCTGGCGTCGATCAGCACGGCATCTGCGGGGATATCGACGTCGGCGCCGACGGCGACGATCTTGCCTTCGCGAATCAAGACGGCGGCATCTTTCAGCACACCGGCCGGCCCGCAGGTCCAGACCGTGGCGTGCTGCAGCAAGACGGCCTGAGGCTGCTCGGGCATGCCGGCCACGCCGAATGCGCCGAGCGGGAAATTCACCGGATAGAGCGCATCTTTAGAGGTATCCGCCTGGCCAACCGCCTCTTTTTTTCCGTCGTCCGTCTCGGCCGGCTGCTCGAAGGCCGCGGTGCGGCGCGCGGAACAGGCCGACTTATCGCCGCCGGCCCAGACCAGGACGCCCATCCAAGTCGGTTGCCCGGTTTCATCATCGCTTTCTTGCGGCCGTCCAGAAATCGTGCCGCTGATTTGCAACACGCCCTCCCAACCCAACGGTTTGGCGGCAAAGCTGGCGGCGAATTGTGCGCCGTCGAGCGAAGCCCGATTCAAAGTAGTCTCTTGATCGCCCCGCTTGATCTTGCCAGCCAGCTTGCCCGGCTCGCCTTCGAGTCGGATCGAGAGCGTTTCCGTACCGCCGTCGGGCTTCGAGAGTTGTACTTCCCAGCTTCCGCGAAGATCGGCCAACGGAGCGGTTTCCACCTCGTAGCGTTCGCCGTCGATCCAGGTTTCGAGCACTTTGGTTTCGCGATCGAACAAGTCGCCGCTGGCCACTACTAGATTGGCCATTTTGCCGGCTTCCAGCGTTCCCAGGCGGTCGCCCATGTCGAACAAGTCCGCCGGAGTGATGGTCAGCGCTTGCAAGGCCGCTTCGGCCGATAGCCCGCGCTCGATGGCTTTGCGTACTGCGGCGAGGAAGCCGCTCGCGTCGGAAAGCCCATGCGTGGTGAACGCGATTTTGACGCCGGCCTTGGCGAGCCGGCCGGGATTTTCGGGCGCCAGATCCCAGTGCATTAGGTCTTCCAGCGAGACCGACATCGCCGCTTCCGGCGTCGAGACCCGCGGCGCCTTGGGAAACGCAAGCGGCAAAATCACCGGCAATTCGGCGGCCCGGATGGCATCGACGCGGCGGTATTCGTATCCCGAGCCTTCCAAAATGCAATCGAGTTCGAATTCCCGAGCCAGTCGCCCCGCGCGCAGGCAATACAATTCGTCGAGCGTTCGCACGACGACGGGCGTCTTGCCGGAAACGACATTCTGCAAGGCGGCCAAAGCCTCGTTGCGCTCGGGACGCTCGAGCCCCGGTTGCTTGTCGTAGGCCCGCCAGGCTTCGCCATACCAGCGCGCGTCGTAAAGGGCCTGGCGCACCAAGGCCGTCGCTCCCATCGGCGATTTGGGATAAGCGTCGTCTCCGCGCGACGGAGTGAGCATCAAGTGCATCGCGACGCGCGGCTTAAGGATTGATTGGGCGCCGGGGCGATCGCCGGCGGCGACCAGTGCGCTCGTGCCCTTGATAATGCCCGCCGAAGGCGCTACCAGGCGCGAGGCGATGCCTTGTGAACGCAATTTCTTGTTCAGCTCTTCGTCGGAACCGTAGCGGCCGTCGGCATCGACCTGCGGCACGACTTTCGAATTCCAGTAGCCGGCGCCGTGCTTGTCGGAGAGGCCGAGCTTCGACGCTTCGGCCGACAGTTCGCCGAAGGCGTCGATAAGACCGGGATAAACCGTCTTGCCTCGACAATCCCAGACTCGCGCCTCGGACGGGACTGCGAGGTCGGCCCCCGCGGCGACGATGATGCCGTCGCGAATCAGCAGCGTGCCGTCGTCGATCACTTTTCCCGGCGCGATGACCAGCTTGCCGCCGACGAAAGCGTGGGTGCTGGGCGTGTTTTCGCGCAAACCGGCCGTGGGAGCCGTCCGCGGGGCCGCAGCCAAGGATGCAGCCAAAGGCAGCGTCAAGCACGCGGCAATCCACAGGGGCCTTCGCGGCCGTAAGCAGAGCATCGGAATTCGTTCCTCCTAATCGCCGCCGAGATTCATTCGGCGGCGCTCTCGATAATCTCTCGGATTCTCGGCGGAGGCCATTGTAATCCAGGGCTGCGAGCGTTGACACTGCCGACAAGATGTCGCCGCGAGATGTCCGCGCAGAAATCATGGTGCTCGCTGAACGAGCACCGACGCAGTGCGGTGCGGGCGGGCCGGGCGCCCGCGTGCGACAGCCAAGCCAATTATCCGGCAGACTTTCCGGCAACGTCCGGCACGTCAATCCCCAGAGCGGTCGCAAGCGCAATTTGATGGTCTTGCTCCTGCACCAGGATGTCTCGGATTTGCTCGGCCAGGGCGTACTCGCCCAAGGCTTCGCACTGGCGCACCCGCTCGCGATAATTCCGAATCGTCTCGTTTTCGTTATCAAGATCGAATCGGAGCATGTCTTCGGCCTTCTCCGAAGTTTTGACCGGTTTGGGCGTGACACTTGGCATGCCGCCCAGGTAGTCGATCTGCTTGGCGACCGTGAGCGCATGCGCCAACTCCTCGCCGGCATGCACCTCAAGCTCAGCGGCGATATTCATGTACTCGGCGCCTTTCAAGACCTGGGAATACACCACATAAGCGATGATCGCCTGATATTCCCGGGCAAGGTCTTCATTGAGCAACTTGATGAGTTGTTCTCGAGTAACCGTCGGCGCCGTCATGAGTCGCTTTCTTAAAAAAAGGGTCGAAGTGGTCGCGAAATAATCGAATCCTTCGTTCTGCAAATCATGGACCATCGGCGGTTGCATTGATTCGGCGAACAAACCTTACGCAATCGTAATACATCATCTATTCAATGCACGCAAGGGACCATGTAGCATAGTGGGGGGCGTCTCATGGACCGCAGATTTTTGGCCGGCGGAGCCTTTCGCTCGATTTTTGCGGCGATTGCGGAACCTGACGGCGACCCGCCCAATCATCGGAACGGATCGTCGCGATGCTCGAAGTTAGTCGTTCCCTCAAGCCGCCCTTCGACGACGAATTTCAGCGATCGGCCGCCTTGGACCAACTCAATGCATCGATCGAGCATGCGTCGCACCTGCTTCCGGCGCAAGGGCCGATCACGGTTTTCATTCACCACAACACGCTGCATGCCTTCGAGGATCTGCCGTTTCCCGAGGCGGTGAAGCGGGCGGCGCACGTTTTTGGCTGCAACCCCTATCTGTCGGAAGATCAATACCGCGAGGCGCTGCGCAGCGGACGAATTCGCTTTGCCGAGCTTAAGCAAGTTCTCCATCGCGACTTAGGCGAAAGGGCCGACGAAAGCATCCCTTGCTTCGGCACGCGGCTCGATCTGCTGTTGGCGATGCTTCACGATCCGCTTCGCACCGGGCCTTCGGAGGAACTGGTCTGGTTCGTGGCCGAAGCCAACGCCTTGCGACGCATTCGGCCCGAGGCCTCGGCGGCGGCGCGTGCCCGGTTGATCGCGGAGACGCGCCGCTGGGTGATTCGCGATTTGCGGGGCGGCGGCGATCCCGGCGAAGCCCCTGCCCGCGGCGCGAAGACTCAGGCCCGCGCGCCGCAGAGCCTAAAAGAGCTGCTCGACCGCTTCGGCGGATCGACGATTGAGAACTGGACCGACGACGCTTGGGAAAGCTTCGCGTTGCAGTCGCTGTGGCGCGTGTGTTGCGACGGCGTGCGCGATTTGCCGATCTTTGCGGTCCCGCCGGCGGGCCCGATCCGACATCGAGATTTATTGTTGGAAGCCACGGGCGAGGACGCGGATCTGCTGGTCAATGGGTTGTTGATGCGGTTCGTCGCCGCGTTCTTGGATCAGGGTCTTGCTCCCAGCGAGATGCCGCTGCGCAACGAAGGCTTTTGTCGGGCATTTTATGGGCTTTACGGTCAACCGGCCGGCTCTCCCGACCGATGGCTTCGCGGTTTGCCGGAGGAGCTGCGTCGGCTGACTGATCGACGGATTTCACCGCTGGAGTCGATTTTCGAGAGCCTTGAGGCGCTGGGCGTGCCGTCGGACGAGTGGGACGACTTCCTGTCGGCCACGTTTCTGCCCCTGCGCGGCTGGGGCGGTATGCTGCGGCAGATCGAGATCCGCGGCGACCGTGCAGTCCATCCCGTACCGCCGGGCAGCCTCGTCGAATTCCTGGCGATCCGGCTGTTGCTCGACCGTTTTGCGGCGGCCCACGTAGCACGCCAAGCGATGGACTTCAAGGGACCGCTGGCCGAGCTGCGCAGCGCCCTCCACGAGCGACTCGGCCGCCACCGGCAACCGACCGTCGAACAGCGGGCGTTTCTGGTGTTTCAGTTGGCCCAGGTGGTGGGCCTGTCGCCCGACATGCTCCAGCGGCTGGATCAGCCGGCATGGTCGAAAATCGTGCGAGAAATCGAGGCTTTCAACGGATTGGAACGCCGGCGAGTGTTCCACATGGCTTACGAGCGCCGCTTGACGACGCAAGGGTTGGACGCGATCTCGATTCACGCCCCGCCGCGACGAGGCCGGCCGACGGCGCCGGCGTTTCAGATCGCTTGCTGCCTGGACGAGCGCGAGGAATCGTTCCGCCGGCATTTGGAGGAACTGGCGCCGAGCGTCGAGACCTTCGGCGCCGCGGGTTTTTACAGTCTGGCCATGTATTATCGCGGCGCGGCCGATGCGCATTTTACTCCGCTTTGCCCCGTCATCATTCGGCCGCAGCATTGGGTGGTCGAGGAAGTCGGAAATGGCCACGAACAGGCGCATCACCGCCGGGCGAAGACTCGCCGCGCCCTGGGATTGGCATCGCACCGGTTGCATCGCGGCACGCGGACTCTGGCCTCGGGCGCCGTGTTGACCGGCGCGGCCGGAGTGTTGGCGACGTTTCCGCTCGTGGCCCGAATTCTGTTTCCGCGGCTGGCCGCCCGCATTCGAAAGACGCTGGGGCACATCGTGCAGCCGCCTCCCGTGACGCGGCTGCACATCGAATTCGAGGAGCGGGCCGGCGGCGGACCGGACGACGGCCACGTGGGTTTCACCGTCGACGAGATGACCTTGGCGGCCGAGCGCCTGTTGCGCGACATGGGATTCACGTCGGGCTTCGCCCGGCTGGTGCTGCTCTTGGGACACGGCTCGAACAGCCTCAACAATCCCTACAATTCCGCTTACAATTGCGGCGCCTGCGGCGGCTCGGCCGGCGGACCGAACGCCCGCGCCATGGCCCATATTCTGAACGACACGCGCATTCGCGAAGGTCTTGCGCGGCGTGGGATCGAACTTCCCAGTGAAACCGTCTTCGTGGGCGGGATGCACAACACCTGCAATGAGACGGTGACCTTTTCCGACCTCGACCAACTCCCGCCGTCGCACCGCGAAGAATTCCAGCAGGCGCAGCGCTCGATCGAGGCCGCCTGCGATCGAAACGCCCACGAGCGCTGCCGGCGGTTCATGTCGGCGCCGCTGACGCTCTCGTTCCACGCCGCGCGCCAGCACGTCGAGGGCCGGTCGGAAGACCTCGCCCAAACGCGCCCGGAGTTGGGACACGCCACCAACGCGCTGACGATCGTCGGCCGGCGCGAATGGACGCGCGGACTGTTTCTCGATCGGCGGGCCTTTCTCACCTCCTACGATCCGACGCAAGACGACGACGAACAAGGAATTCTGACGCGGATTCTGCAAGCGGTCTTCCCAGTTTGCGCCGGCATCAACCTGGAATATTATTTCTCGAGGGTCGATAATTCCGGATTCGGATCGGGCACGAAGCTGCCGCACAATCTGGCTTCTCTGCTGGGAGTCATGGACGGCGCCGCCAGCGATCTGCGCACCGGACTGCCGTGGCAGATGGTCGAAATCCACGAGCCCGTGCGGTCGCTTTTCATCATCGAAACCACGCCCGAGGCGATGCTTCGCATCATGGACCGCAACGAGGGGATTGGGCGCCTGTGCCGCAACGGTTGGATCCAACTGGCCCTGCTGCATCCCGAATCTCGGCAAGTCAGCGTCTTTCACGACGGCGCGTTCGAGCTCTACGAGGCCCAGGCATCGGCGCTGCCCAAGGCGGCCTCCTCGGTTGACTGGTATCGCGGTTGGCGAGATCATTTGGAGTTCAGCCAGATCGACGCCGGGGCGGATCAGGCTTCGCAACCTAACTCGCATTGATTGCGAACGCCCGCCGCGCTATAAAAATCATCGCATGCCAGATACTCAACAATTGCTCTTCGCGCTGGGGATCGTGGTCGTCGGCAGCCCGCTGCTGTTGACGTGCATCCTCGGCTTATCGTCGTTGGCAAGTCGCAAGCTCTCGGAAGAGGCGACGACGCGGCTGGGGCACGTGACGATCGCCTGCGGTCTGGCGGCGTCGATTGCGATCTTGCTCATCATGCTCGCCGTCGACAAGCGGCACATCGTCGTCGAACTCGGGAATTGGGTGGTGATTCCGGACGAATATCACTTCTCGGTGAAGTTCGTCTTCGACCGGCTGTCCGTGCCGCTGGCGATTCTGTCCTATGTGCTTTCCGGCACGATCGGCGCGTTCGCGAGCCAATACATGCACCGCGAGCCGGGCTTCAACCGGTTCTTCGTACTGTATGCGATTTTCGTGCTGGGGATGGTCGTCACCTCGCTGGCCGGCACGATCGAAACGCTGTTCACCGGCTGGGAACTGGTCGGGCTGTCGTCGGTGCTGCTCGTGGCCTTCTACCAGGAGCGGCCGGCGCCGCCGCGCAATGCGCTGTGGATTTGGTGCGTCTACCGCATTTCCGACGCCGCACTGCTGCTGGCCGCCGTGGTGATGCACCATCTGAGCGGCGAGGGAGACTTCGACCGATTGCTCGGCAGCGGGGCCTGGCCCGACGAAGTCTCGTCGCTCGAACCGCGGCAAGCGCTGCTGGTTGGGGCGCTGTTGTTGGTCGCGGCCGCCGGCAAATCGGGCTTGGCGCCGTTCTCCGGCTGGCTGCCGCGCGCCATGGAAGGCCCCACGCCGTCGAGCGCGGTGTTTTACGGCGCTTTGTCGGTGCATCTCGGCGCGTTTCTGCTGCTGCGAGTCAGTCCGTTGCTCGATCTGTCGATTTGGCTCTCGGTCGCCGTGGCGACGCTGGGGCTGCTCACGGCGATCTTCGCGCATCTCGCCGGCAGCGTGCAAACCGACATCAAGTCGGCCCTGTCGTTCGCCTCGGTGGCGCAGGTCGGGGTGATCGTTACGGAAATCGGCCTCGGCTTCCGTTATTTGCCGCTGTTCCATCTACTGGGCCACGCCTGCCTGCGGACGTTGCAGTTCGTGCGGGCGCCGACGCTGCTGCAGGACTACGGAACGCTTGAAAACGCCATCGGCGATCGCCTGCCGCGGGTCGGCGCGCCGCTCGGGCGCCTCGGCGTCGAACGCTATCGACTTTGGCTGTATCGTTGGTCGCTCGAACGCGGCTACCTGGATTCGCTGCTGACCGAGTACGTCGTGTTTCCGTTCGCGCGGGCGTTTCGGTGGTGCAACCGCATGGAACGCCGCTGGACCGACTTGCTCTCGCACGGGCCATCGCGCGAATCCGACCAGGTGCAATCGCATTTCGGGGAATTCGAAGAACTCCCATGAACCTCTTGCAATTGCCTTGGTTGGAACTGACCATCGGTTTGGCGCTCATCGGTTCGGCGAGCGTCGCCCAAATCCGCGAACCGAACCGCGCCTATCGCTGGGGACTGGCCTTCACGGGCGGCTCGCTCGCATGTTCGCTGCTGGCATGGCTGGGATTTTACGCCGAGGCGGCGCAGGGATCGCTGGAGGGCTATAGCATTCAGCCGTGGCTTTTCGGCGATCTGCCGTTCCGCCTCGACGAACTGAATGCCCCGCTGCTGCCGGCCGTGGCCCTGCTGCACTTTCTGACGGCGCTGGCCACCGCGCGCACGCACATGCGGCGGTATTCGGTTTCTTGGTCGCTGGCGGCCGGGGCCATCCGCCTGGCGACGTTCAGTTGCCATGATCCGTGGATGCTGGTCGGCCTGCTGGCGGTGGCCACCGTGCCGCCCTACGTCGAGTTGGTCAGTCGCCGCCGGCCCGTCGGCGTGTACGTGCTGCACATGGCGCTGTTCGTGGTGTTGCTGATCGCGGGTTGGGCCGCCATTGATACGGCGGAGAGTGTTTCCTCGGTGCGGGCCCAGTGGGGGTCGGCCCTGCTGATGGCCGCCGTGCTGGTGCGCTGCGGCACGGTCCCCGCGCATTGCTGGGTGACCGATTGGTTCGAGCACGCCTCTTTCGGCATCGCCATTCTCTTCGTGGCGCCGCTGAGCGGCGTATATGCCGCCGTACGGCTGGTGCTGCCGATCGGGCCCGAGTGGGTGCTGCGCAGCATCGGGTTGATGTCGCTGGCCACGGCCGTCTATGCAGCGGGCATGGCCACCGTCGAGCGCGAGGCGCGCCGCTTCTACGCCTACTTGTTCCTGAGCCATGCCTCGTTGGTGCTCGTCGGGCTCGAACTTCAGACGCCGCTGTCGCTGACCGCCTCGCTCTGCCTGTGGTTATCGGTCATCTTGTCGCTCGGGGGCTTTGGCTTGACGTTGCGGGCCTTGGAAGCGAGGTTCGGGCGGTTGGCGCTGGTCAACTATCACGGGCTCTATGGCCACTCGCCGACGCTGGCCGTCTGTTTTCTGCTGACGGGTTTGGCGTGCGTCGGATTTCCGGCCACGATCGGATTCATTTCGACCGAACTGCTGGTCGATAGCGCCGTCGACGTGAGCCCGATGGTCGGCGTGGCGGTCGTTGCGGCCACGGCGCTGAACGGCATCGCCGTCGTCCGCGCGTATTTGCTGCTCTTTACGGGCGCTCGGCACATGTCATCGGTTTCGCTCGAGATCGGGATGCGCGAGCGGCTGGCCGTGTTGACCTTTGCGGCGCTGATCTTGGGCGGAGGCCTGTTTCCGCAGTGGGGCGTCGAGTCGCGGCGGCTGGCCGTCGAGCGCGTGCTCCAGCCGCTGCGCGAAGAGGCGCAGATCGGCAAACGAGCGCCCAAAGCTCTTGACTCGGCGCCCTCGGAGCCGATCTATTAGTGTTGGTTGATGTGTGGCGGCGTCTCACCACGTTTCGACGGCCGGGGGGGCGCAATCATTTGCCAGGAGCGAGCGTCTATGTCGCAGCGCACGATCGCAACGGCCCATCTTGCCGAGCACCTGCACGGTAAATCGGCGAATCCCTTGGCCCCGGCCGCGCGAGATCTTGTCAAAGTCGGCTCGCGGCGCTGGTTTTTGCAGCTCGGCATGGCGGGCATGGCCGGGCTTTCGCTGTCCGACGTGCTGCGGCTCAGCGCGCAGGCGGCGAACGGCTCGAGCGCTCGAGAGAAGCGTTCGGTGATCTTGATATGGCTTTCGG